>NZ_JBHUDD010000001.1:0-81918 GCF_042677865.1 Lacimonas salitolerans
CTACCCCCCGGGTGGGTCATTTTTAAATGATCACGATGGGTCAGTTTTGAATGCAGATTGACAGTCTAGAATGGGATGTCACCGTCATCGGCCACCCCAATGCCGCGCACCACGTCCCATGCGGCCTCGTCGCCTTCACCCCAATCAACGGCCAGCGCCCGGGAATCAGACCAGAGGCGGCGAGCCTCGGGCAGCGCAGGCAGCCACCAGCCGCGCACCTGCCGCCGTTGGACAGTTTCCCGCTCGGGCTCCGCGCCGGGTCCAGCGGCCTTCGCCAGCTCGTGTCCGAGGCGCTCGGCCAGCCCGGGCCGGACCTCTGCCACCAGCCGCCGCGCCGCTGCCCAGCTCGCAAGGTCGCTGGTCGGGATGAACACGCGGTCGCCATTGTGGATCGTCGGCCAGCGCCCGTCATCGCGCTCCACCATGGGCGTTTCCCCGCGCATCAGCAACTCGTGCACCACCGCCGCCGCGCCGCTCAGGCTCGCCAGCTTCTGGGCCATCAGCTCGTCTGTCTGGGGGATGTTCCAGCGAGGGTGCCAGCCGTCCAAATCCATCGTCAGCAGATCGTGCAGCATCGCCGCGAGCCCGCCGCCGTCCATCTCAGCAACGAGGTCAGTGAAGTATGCCTTGTCGCCCTGTCGCGCGTCGGAGACGCCAAAGGCCGCAAACCGGCGCTCGTCAATGGACGCAGGCACCACCCACTCCTCGTTGCTCGACATGACGATGTGCAGGTGGTTGGCCGACTGGAAGGCATCGCGGCCCTTGCCCTCAATCATCAGCTCGGGCTCGGTGACCATCACCTTGAGCGCCGCCTCCGCCTGCCGGTCGCCGTGCCATTCGACCTCATCCGCGAAAAGCAGGCAGCAGTCCCGCAGGTGCAGGTTGAAGTTGCCGGTCAGCAGCTTGCCGTTCGGGATGTGGAGGCCATGCTGCCCGAACAGCCGCATCAGCGCCCGCGCGAACAGGCCCTTGCCGGTGCCCTTCTTGCCCCGGAACACCAGCGCGACCTCGGCGGGCTCCGCTGGGTTCTGGACCGCGAAGGCTGCCCACTTGATGATGTAGTCAGCCGCCTCGGGGTCGCCGCCCGCCAGCACGTCGCGGACGTGGGCGCGCATCAGGGACCAGTCACCCGGCGCGTGCGCGATGCCGAAGCCGCGCCAGAGGTTGAGCTGTTCACCCACCTCGTCACCCTCGCCCGGCGCGAACACAAGGGAATGGTTCTGGCGGCGGTGCGGCCAAGCAAGCCACGTCGCCCCGAGCGGCTTCTTGACCGGGTTTCCGTCCTTGTCGGTCGCTACGACAACAGGCCGGTTCATGTAGCGGTTGCGGAAGTCATCGAAGCTCTGGAGCGTCACCATGTTCCGGGTCTGACCACTGATGGTCGTCCTGACGAATTCAAGCACCCGCGTCCTGCCCTGTTCGTTCAGCAACACGGCATGGCGCATGTTCAGCTCCGCCATCTCGGGTTCAAAGGCTTCATCGCGGGCGCGCTGGACCTGCCTTGCGGCATACTGCGCCGGGCGGGGCTGCCCGAGGACGTGGCCGCTGATGCCGTGGTCCGGGTCTAGGATCACCGACGCCATCTGCTCATCCGTGCATCCCGCCCGGACCATCTCACAAAGGACGGCGAACAGCACCTCAGACCGCGACGGATACTTGGCCGGGTCGTCAGGGTCATCACCGTTGACGATCAGCATCTTGGTTCGGTGCGTCACAGCAGCGGGCAGGTCGTCCAGCGACATAGGCGGCAAGTCGTTGGGCAGCTCCACGCGGGCCGCGTCCCCCCTCGTGCTGACGCCCTCCATCACACCGAATGCGCTCAGGGGATGCGCCACGCCCGTCCAGGTGACGAACTTTGCCAGAGCTGGAACCTGACCGGCGGCGCGCTTGTCTGCATCGGGCCAGTTGACCGTGCCCGGCAGCCGCATGATCCGGGACGGGTCGGTGGTCTTGTCGCCCTTGAGCCGGTCGGCCAGCCAGCGAAGCCGCGCCCGGATCGCATCCGGGTCCGCCTCTTTGTCCAGCCGCCACAGGCCCCAGTAACCACCGCCGCTGTCAACGATGGCGCTGGGCGCGGGCACGTCCGCCGTGCGCTCGTTGGTCAGCCGCGCCAGACACGCCGCCTTCCGCTCCGCGAACGGCTTGCCCGCGTCCTTCTTGTCGGGGTCAAGGTCCGCCCAGAGCCAGCGCGAGCCCGCCACGTCCACGTCCTTCGCCTTCTTGGGCAAGGAATAGTCAGGCCGCAGCCGGGCCGGTGCCATGTAGGTGTTGCGGCGGTGCGCGCTGTTCTGCTCAACGGCCCACTGGACGGCGGCGTCAAGGTCCGCGCCGATGTGGCCGAGCATCCCCTTGGCGGTCTTTGCGTTGACCATCCAAGGCCCGTCTGGGTGCAGGTAGCGCAGCGCCTCACGGATCATGTCCGCGTTCGGCCCCAAGGATTTTTGGTCGGCTCCGGCGGCATCCGGGGCTATACTATCCCCGATGATGTTCTGATGACCTGCCCGGTCCTCTCCTGCGCCCCCGGCTTCCGTCCCGGAGCTGGGGGCGTTCATTTCGCCCCCCTTCATTCGCCTGCCTCCATCCACGCGCGCACGTCATCGGCGCGGTAGCGGACGCTGGTGCCCACCTTCAGGAAGTGCGGCCCCTGACGCTTGGCGCGGTATGCCTCAAGCGACTTGGTTGAGAAGCCCGTCATCTGGGCCACCTGGTCGGGGGTCAGGTATTCCGGGGTCATGGGGAGCCGCCCACGGGGCAGCTCACGCAGGAGGCGCTCTGCGACGGCCTCCGCTACGGCATCAATGGTCTGTTGGTCCACGTCTAGTCACCATTCCAGACCGCCCTGCTGTGGCAGGCGGTCGGTTAGGTGACAGGGCCATCTCCGGGTTGCCCCGCGCCCCCCGCATGGGGCGCTCCCCGCGCGCGGCACGTCCCGGTGGGCCGACGCGGTTCCCAACGCCGGGGTTCACCGGCGTCCCCTGTTTCAGGGTAGTCTGCCCCGATCTTACCCTTGGCGGCCCGCCTTGGGAAACCCTAATTAGCCCCCTCCAGCCCTCAATCCGTTGTTGTGGAGGGCTCAAGCAGGGCGAGGATGGTCGCTGTCATGCGCTCCTGCTCAGCAAGCAGCGTGTCGAACAGCGCCCGCTCGTGGATGTAGACGCCCTCAATCCCCGGCACGGTGTGGTCCAGCAGCAGGCGGGCGTTCACCCGGTCTATCCCCGTGCGCTGGGCGACGGTGCGGTAGGTGTGGCGCAGGATGTGGCCTGTCTCGCTGGGCAGCGCCTTCTCCTTCCAGACCTGCGTTGCGATCACCTCGCCCGTCTTGCTGGACCGGGCCGGGAACAGCCACGGTGCGCCCGGGAACAGCACGTCACCCGCCGCCATCGCCCGGCGCACCACCTCCACCATGTGCCCAGACAGGGGCAGGTCGAAGGAGCGGCCCGACTTCATCCGGGGGATGGACACGGCGCTGTCGTCCAGCCGCACCCAGTCCCGGCGCAGCGCAACGAGGGTCCCGGGGCGCAGGCCCGACAGGAGCCCGAGCTTGTGCATGTCGCGCCGGAGCGGGTTGGGCAGCGCCTGCACCCGCGCCCACCAGTCCGCGAGGTCCTCGGGCATGATGACGCGGTTGCTGGCCCGCTCCTTGTTGAACGTGACCGCCGCCACCGGGTTGCCCGGCAGCGCGTCCGGGTCGTCAACAACCTTGAGGGCGAAGTTGTAGGCGGCGCGGAAGTCGCGCATGGCCTTGTTCGCGGTCGTGGCCCCGTGCTTGTCGGTGATCCGGCGGTGCTCCTCGCGGGCGGCGCTCCGCTTCACCTCCGTTATCGGCGTGTCGGCCCACTTGGGCAGGTAGCGGTCCAGCCGCTCCATCATGTCGGTGACAGACCGCTCGACACAGCCCCGGGCCAGCATGTCCGCGCCATACTCCTCGAACATGCGGCGCACCGTCCACGCGCCCGCGTCGTCAGGCGGCGGGGCGTTGGGGTCGATGCCGCGCTTGATCTGGTCCAGCACCGCGAGCGCCCGGCTGCGCGCATCGTCCAGCGTCATGTCCTCTGTGGTGCCGAGGGTGTGGCGCACCGTCTTGACCAGCACCTTGCGCCCGCGCGGACCCTGCCAGAGGTCGCGCTGGACCTTGTATGACTTCCCTGTCTTGTTCACGGCAACGAGGAGCCCCGTCACCTTCGCGTCCCGCACCACTGCGGGCTTCCCGTCGAAGGCGAGGGCCTTCACCCGCGCCTCTGTCAGCTTCTCCGGCATCCGTTGCCCTCCTGCGAACCGTGTGGCAGCCTGCCTGCGAACCGTAAACGAACCGGGAGCGGATCGGGCGGGTTAGGGCAGCCTAGGGGAAAGGTAGCTCCAAATGACTGAGAACGCTACTGTTTAGGGTGGACGTGAGGGCGGGAAAGGGTTACAGTCCGCCGACTTCTAATCAGCAGGTTCGGGGTTCGAGTCCTCGTGGGATCGCCAGCATCTCGCTGCCCTTGACCGAGGCACGCAAAAAGGGGCGCCGAAGCGCCCCTTTGCATGTGTCCTGGCGAGGATCACTCGCGGGCGAGCAGTTTCCACTGGCCGTTTTCGACTATCGAGATGGTGATGTCGTTTGCCCCCTGGTGGTCGCCCGGGCCATAGGTCAGTTGGGTGTCCAGCAGGTCCGAGTAGTAGTCGATGCTTTCCATCGCGGTCTGAAAGCTTTCATGGGTCAGGTCGGGGCCTGCGGCCTCGAGCGCCATGACCAGCGTTTCGGCCGCGTTGTAGCCCAGCATGGCAAAGCCGCTGGCGGGCTGGCCGTACTCTTCCTCATAGGCCTCGATGAAGGCGGCGGGCACCGGATCCTCGGCGCGCGCGGCCAGATCGACCCAGCCTGCGGCGGCGTAAAGCCCCTCGGTCACGCCGTTGGGAACGGCGGCCACCGGCTCGAGGAACCCGGCAGAGGTGTTGAGGAACTTGGCGTCGGACCAGCCCAGCTGCTTGGCGGTGCCCACCACGGTGATGCCCGCGCGCACACCCAGCGCCATCACGATGATCTCGCAATCGTCGCTGCGCAGTTTCTGCACCGCGCCTACGAAATCCTGCTCGTCGGGCTTGTGCGTGGTCTCCGAGACAAAGCTGGTGCCCAGCTCCTCGGTGCTTTCCTTGGCCGCGTCCGAGATTTCGATGCCGAAGTCGGTGGGCAGGTACATCGCGCAGACGTTGGTATGGCCGAACTCCTGGTTCAGATAGCGGATGCCGGCGATGGTCTGGTCATAGTAGCTGGCAAAGCCGGTGTACTTGTTGTCGATCGGCTCGTTCAGCATCTCGCGCGCGGCCGACAGCGGGTTGAGGTTGGGGATGCCGCGCGGGTCAAGGATGCGGAAACCGGCCAGGTTGTGCGGGGTGCCCAGCGACAGCATCATCGCAAAGACCTCGTCGCGGTTGACCAGCTTGTTATAGGCCTGTGACGCCTTGGGAAGCTGGTAGCTGTGATCCTCGACCACGAAACGGATCTGGCGGCCATGCACGCCGCCGGCTTCGTTGACCTCGTTGATCTTGAGGTTGGCACCGTTGATTGCGGGCACGCCGACGGCGGCAAAGATGCCCGACAGGTCGTTGACCGAGCCGATCACGATCTCGTTGTCGGTCACGCCCTGGGTCTGGGCCAGCGCCGCCTGAAACAGGCCCAGGGCCATCGCCCCGCCCATCAGGGTTGTCATCAGAGTCTTCATTTTCAGGTTCTCCTCCCTAGAAACGCCCCGTTATCGCGGGGCTTGATCAGTACATATCATCAATCAACGCCTTGTGGCGTTTTTCCACGAAGCCGCGTTTTAGCTTCATCGTGGGGGTCAGTTCTTCGTCCTCGGCGGTCAGCAGCACGTCGATCAGGCGGAAATCCTTGATCTGTTCGACGCGGGCGAACTCCTTGTTGACCTGATCGACCTCGGCCTTGATCAGGTCCTGCACCTGTTGCGCGCGGCACAGCGAGGCGAAATCCGAGAACGGCACCTTTTGCGCCTGCGCGTATTTCTCGACGTTTTCCTGATCGATCATCACCAGCGCGGTCAGGTACTTGCGTTTGTCACCGATGATCACCGCATCGTTGATATAGTGGCTGAACTTCAGCCGGCTTTCGATTTCGGCGGGGGTGATGTTCTTGCCGCCGGCGGTGATGATGATGTCTTTCAGACGCCCGGTGATGGTCACGTAACCATCCTCGTCGATGCGACCCACGTCGCCGGTGCGCAGCCAGCCGTCATGGCTATAGGTTTCGGCGGTCTTTTCGTTGTTGCGCCAGTAGCCCTGAAAGTTGTTCAGGCCCTTGGTCTGGATCTCGCCATCCTCGGCGATGCGCACCTCGACGCCCGGCACCGGCTTGCCGATGGTGCCGACGCGGTTCTCGTCGGGCGTGTTGATGGTGGCAATTCCGGCGGTTTCGGTCATGCCGTAGCCTTCGACCAGCGGCACGCCGATCGACCAGTACCATTTCAGCAGTTCGGGGCTGATCGGCGCGGCCCCGGTGCCGCCCCGGCGCATCCGGTCGAACCCCAGCATCCGGCGCAGGTTCTTGAGCACCAGTTGATCCCAGATCCAGAAGTTGATCGCGGTGCCGGTGGGCACGCTGCCCTTGTCCATCAGCGCCTTGGTGCGGGCCTGCCCGGCCTTCAGCGCCATGCCGAATGCCATGCGGCCGATCCACGTGCTTTCCTGTGCCAGGATCAGGATGCGCGAATAGATCTTTTCCCAGACCCGTGGCACGGCGGTAAAGGTCATCGGGCTGACCTCTTGCAGGTTGTCGAACACGGTTTCCGGGCTTTCGGCAAAGTTGACCGTGCATTTCGCCGCCAGCGGGAAATAGATCGACACGTCACGCTCGAGGATATGGCACAGCGGCAGGAAACAAAGCTGCTCGTCATCGGGGTCGGCGGGCAGGCCATGCGCGCCTGCGGTGATGGCCGACATGATGTTTTCATTCGACAGCATCGCGCCCTTGGGGGCGCCGGTGGTGCCCGAGGTATAGATCAGCAGGGCGGTATCTTCGGGGCGGGACTTGTCGATCTCGGCCTCGAAGACGCCCGGCTCGGCCGCGTCGGCCTCTTGCCCGATCCGGTAGAACTCGTCGATAAAGATGACGCGGTCGTGGTTCAGGTCGTGCAGGCCCTCGTCCTCAAGCACGATGACCTTGTGCAGCTCGGGCACTTCGCCTTCGATCTCGAGGAACTTGTCGAACTGTTCCTCGTTCTCGACGATCAGAAAGCGCGAGCCGCTGTCGCGCAGCAGATAGGACAGTTGCGCGGCGGAATCGGTGGTGTAGACGCCCGAGGCGATGCCGCCCACGGCCTGAATCCCAAGGTCGAAATAGGCCCATTCCTTGCGGTCCTCGGACAGGATCGAGACGCATTCCCCGCGTTGCAGCCCCAGCTTGCGCAGGGCCATGCCGATCCATTTGGCATGGGTCCAGTAGTCGTCCCATGTGTAGGCCTTCCAGATCCCCAGATCCTTTTCACGATGCGCGGTGCGGCTGCCGAGCGCGCGGCAGCGCGCGGCGAACAGCTTGGCGATCGTGTCGGTGCCATCCACGGTGACGGGGCGGGCATTGGGGATGGCGTTGAACACGACCCCGTTGATGGTGATCTTGTCCGATGCGGCATTGGCGTTCATCGCATCACCTCCATGTCTTCTTGCGCTTCCAGCGTTTCTCGCCGCGCGCGCCTTCGTCGGTATGGCCCAGATAGAAGCTCTGGATATCCTCGCTGGCGCGCAGGCGTTCGGAGCTGGCGTTCATCACGATCCGGCCCAGCTCCATCACATAGCCCTGATCGGCGAGGTTCAGCGCGACATTGGCGTTCTGTTCGACCAGCATCATGGTCACGCCTTCGTCCTTGTTCAACCGTTTCAGGATGGCAAAGATTTCCTGCACCAGCAAAGGCGACAGACCAAGGCTGGGTTCGTCCAGCAGCATCAGCGACGGGCTGAGCATCAGCCCGCGCCCGATGGCCAGCATCTGCTGCTGGCCGCCCGACAGGGTGCCCGCCTCCTGATTGCGGCGTTCCTTGAGGATCGGNAACAGCACCAGCCCGCGCCCGATGGCCAGCATCTGCTGCTGGCCGCCCGACAGGGTGCCCGCCTCCTGATTGCGGCGTTCCTTGAGGATCGGGAAGTATTCGAACACCAGTTCCTTGTCGCGCGCGATCGCGGCGCGGTCGTTGCGCGTGTAGGCGCCAAGGTTCAGGTTGTCCTCGACCGTGAGCAGGGGAAACACCTCGCGGCCTTCGGGGACATGCACGATGCCCGCGTTGACCACCTTGTGCGGCTCCCATCCCTGAATGGGATTGCCCTGGAACAGGATTTCGCCCTTTTCCGGGTCCATGATCCCCGAGACGGTTTTCAGCAGCGTCGTCTTGCCCGCGCCATTGGCCCCCAGAACGGTGACGACCTGGCCCTTGTGCACCTCGAGGCTGACGCCGCGAATGGCCATGATCGGGCCGTAAAAGGTTTCAAGGTTGCGGATTTCAAGCAGGGGTTTGTCGGTCATGCCGCGTCTCCCGTGCCCAGATAGGCGGCGATCACCGCCGGGTGGCTTTGCACCTCTTGCGGGGTGCCCTCGGCCAGCTTGGCCCCGTCGGCCAGTGCCAGCACGCGGTCGCAGACCTTGCTGACCAGCCCCATGTCATGTTCGACCATCAGAACGGTGATCCCCATCTGGCGGCGGATGTCGTCGATCCACCAGCGCATGTTCTGGGTTTCCTCGACGGACAGGCCGCTGGCGGGTTCGTCCATCAGCAACAGGCGGGGCTTGGAGGCCAGCGCGCGGCCCACCTCGACCACCTTGCGCACGCCATAGGGCAGGCCCGCGATGCGCTTGTTGCGGTAGGGTTGCAGATCGAGGAACTCGATCACCTCTTCGACGGCGGCGCGATGCTCGCGTTCTTCGCGGCGCACCGATGGCAGGTGCAGCAACTGTTCGACCATGTTGGTCTTGCGCAGGCGGTGGCGCCCGACCAGCAGGTTGTCCAGCACCGTCGCCTGATCGAACAGTTCGATGTTCTGGAACGTGCGCGCGATGCCAAGGCTGGGCACCTCGTCGGGGGGCAGTTTCAGCAGATCCTGCCCGTCGAACATGATCTTGCCCTCGACCGGGGTGTAGAACCGCGAGATCAGGTTGAACACCGTCGATTTGCCAGCACCGTTGGGGCCGACAAGGGCAAAGACCTCGCCTTCGTTCACTTCCATGCTCAGGCGGTTCACGGCGGTCAGACCACCGAACTTGAGCGTCACGTTCTCAAGCGTCAGCAGGCTCATCTCAGGCGCTCCGTTTTCAGATAGGATTTCTGACGGCGGAACATGTCTTTCCGCGCGAAGGGGAACAGCTCGAGAAACGTGCGGATCTTGAGCCAGCGCCCATACAGGCCCATGGGTTCGAACAGGATGAAGCCGATCATGATCGCCCCGAACACCCCGATTTCCAGCCCCGGAATGGCGACGTTGCTGCCCATGCTGTCGGATATGATCGACAGGAACTGCGGCAGGAAGGCGATGACGATGGCCCCCAGGAACGCGCCATGGATAAAGCCAAGCCCGCCCACCACGATCATCATCAAAAGCTGGATCGAGATGATGAAGGTGAAGGTCTCGTTGTTGAACACCTCGGAGAACAGCCCCATCAGCGCACCGCCCAAGCCAGTGATCCCGGCAGACAGGCCAAAGGCGATGGTCTTGGTGCGCGAGATGTTCACGCCCATCGCCTGCGCCGAGATTTCGCTGTCGCGCACGGCGGCAAAGGCCCGGCCCATCGGGGCGCGCAGCAGGTTGCGGTAGAACAGCGTGACAACCAGCACCACGATCAGCGCCATGTAATACCAGGCCACCGGGCTGGACCAGCGGTTGATCTCGTACCCGAAGACGGTGATCGGCGGGGCGAACTTGCCGCCCACACCGCCGGTCCAGGGTTCCAGCATCACGATGATGTCGTCGGTCAGGATCGCCAGAGCCAGCGTCGCGATGGCCAGATAGACGCCATGCAGTTTCAGCGCCGGAATGGCGATCAGCGCGCCGATCATGCCGGTGATGATGCCGCCCAGCGGAAAGGCGATCAGGAACGGCACGCCGGCCTCCATCATCAGCACGCAGGAATAGCACCCCAGTGCCATGAAGGCGGAATGGCCCAGGCTGGCCTGCCCGGTCTGGCCGGTCAGCAGCATCAGGCCCAGCCCGGCGGTGGCCCAGATCAGCACGTTCGTCGCCTCGCCCAGAAAGAAGGTGTCGATCAGGAAGGGCAGGGCGACCATCAGCGCCAGCAGGGCGATGTACAGCGACGCCTGCCAGCGGTCCTTGAACAGGCGGATGTCGTCATCATAGGTGGTTTTGAAATGCACGCGCATGGGTTCAGACCTTCTTGGTGCGGACCTGTGCGAACAGGCCGTGAGGACGGAACAGCAGCACCGCGATCAGCAACGCATAGGGCGCGATCTGTGACCAGCCGGCAGGCAGGTAGCGGGCGGCGAAGGGTTCGATGATGCCCACGATCAGCCCGCCCATCAGCGCGCCGGGCAGGCTGCCGAAGCCGCCGATCACGGCTGCCGCGAATGCCTTGATCCCGATGAAGCCCGCGTTGGGGTCGATGGCCCCCTTGGAGGCATAGAGGATGCCCGCCACGGCGGCCACGATGCCCGCCAGCGCCCAGACGAAACCGTGCACGCGCTTGACCGGGATACCCATGTAATAGGCCGCCATCTGGTTCTGGCTGGCGGCCTGCATGGCCAGACCGATCTTGGTGCGCTGAAAGAACTGCCACAGCAGCAAGGTCAGCAGCAGGGTCACGATGATGATCGCCACATCGGCCATGCCCAGCACCAGTGTGCCCAGCCGGACATCCCCAAGCGCCAGCGGCGAATGCAGCGACAGCGGCTCGTGCCCCCAGATCAGCCCCGCGACAAAGCGCAGGACGAACCCAAGCGCGATGGTCAGGATGATGATGGCAACCTGATTCTGGCCAAAGACGGCGCGCAGAACGATCACGTCCAGCAGGTAGCCGAAGGTGCCCATCACCAGGAAGACCAGCGGCAGCGCCAGCCAGAACGGGATGCCCATGAATTCAGGATTGACGAAGCCGATGGTGACAAAGGCACCCAGCATCATGAAGTCGCCCTGTGCGAAATTCACCGCCTCGGTCGCCTTGTAGATAAGCACGAAGCCCAAGGCAATCAGGCCGTAGACACAGCCATTGGCCATGCCACTGATGAGAAGCTGAAGAACTTCCACCGCGATCCTCCCTATATGTCACGGTCCGCAGTCTTGATCGCTGCGGTCCCGTATGCGCCAACCCTCCAGACGCGGATCGCCCTTTATGAGCGACAAAATGATCCGTCCACAAAATCGGTCACGGGTCAACATGGCGCAGCAAGGTGACGTTGCGGAAATCAAATCCGCCATGCGGAATATCGGCGCAGGCTGGTGCGACGCAACGGCATGCTGGACGCATGAACCGGGCGCTGGGCATGGTTGCATCAAGATACACTCATGGGAGGTCAGTATGGGTCTTTTCACACCGACGGCAAGCTGGGTTTGGGACGAGCACAAGATGTTCGCCGATGCGGTCGCGCGCGTCTTTGCCGACGCGCTGGAACCGAACATCGAAAAATGGGTCGAGCAGGGCGTGGTGGACCGCGATTTCTGGACGCTTGCAGGCGATCAGGGGATCATGGGCGGCGCTGTGCCCGAGGCTTATGGCGGTGCCGGTGGCGGGCTGGGGTTCGACGCCATCACCGTCTACCAGCAAGGCGCGGTGGGCGATTGCGGCTGGGGCTATTCGATCCAGTCCATCGTGCTGCATTACCTGCTGGCCTACGGCAGCGAAGAACAAAAGCAGCGCTGGGTGCCCGATCTGGTGGCGGGCCGCAAGGTGGCGGCAATTGCAATGACCGAACCTGGCGCGGGATCGGACCTGCAAGCGATCAAGACCCATGCGGAAAAGGATGGAAACCAGTACCGCATCAACGGCTCGAAAACCTTCATCACCAACGGGCAGACTGCCGATCTGATCGTGGTGGTGGCCAAGACCGACAAGGCGGCCGGGGCCAAGGGCGTGTCGCTGATCGTGGTCGAGACGGATCAGGCCGATGGCTTTCGCCGGGGCCGCAACCTGAAAAAGCTGGGGATGCGGGCCAATGATACGTCCGAGTTGTTCTTCGAGGATGTGAAGGTGCCGCAGACCAACCTGCTGGGCGCGGAAGAGGGGCAGGGGTTCTATCAGTTGATGAAGCAACTGCCCTGGGAGCGGCTGGTGATCGGCATCACCGCGCTGGGGGCGATCGATTTCGCGCTGAAGGAAACCATCGCCTATGTGCAGGAGCGGCGCGCCTTTGGTCAGCGGGTGATGGATTTCCAGAACACGCGGTTCAAGCTGGCCGAGATGAAGACCAAGGCCGAGGTGCTGCGCGCGTTTCTCAATGACGGCATTGCGCGGGCCGAGGCGGGCACGCTGGACGCCGCCACCGCCAGCATGGCCAAGTACTGGGGCACCGAGGTGCAGAACGAGGTGATGCACGAGTGCCTGCAACTGTTCGGCGGCTATGGCTTCATGATGGAATACCCCATCGCGCGGCTCTATGCGGACGCCCGGGTGCAGATGATCTATGGCGGCACCAACGAGATCATGAAGGAACTGATCGCGCGCTCGATCGACGTGTGATCCAAAGGTGCGGGCCGTTGGCCCGCGCCCTATAGTTCGTGTTCACGCCACGCGGAGGCGCCGGGGGCCATGCCCCCGGACCCCCAAGGGGCGATGCCCCACTGCGCGCCGGGGCGCGCATTCACCCCAGAGTTTTCCTGGCAAGATGAAGCTGTGTGGACCCGGTATGCTTCAAGCCTAAAATATTTGTCTTTGAAATAATCCGGGCCTGCGTTACGCTTGGGTCAACACATGGATTCGGGGAGATTTCGGGATGAAGATTGCATGTCTGGGCGGCGGGCCGGCGGGGCTGTATTTCGCGATTTCGATGAAGCTGCGGCGGCCCGAGGCGGATGTCACGGTGTTCGAGCGCAACAAGGCCGATGACACCTTTGGTTGGGGCGTGGTCCTGTCGGATGACGCTTTGGGCAACCTGCGCGCCAATGATCCGGTCAGCGCCGAGGCGATCCGCGAGAATTTCGCCTATTGGGATGACATCGCCGTGGTGCATGACGGCAACCGGATCGTCTCGGGCGGGCACGGGTTCGCCGGGATCGGCCGGATGAAGCTGCTGCTTCTGCTGCAAGAGCGCGCACGCGAGGTCGGGGTGAACCTGCAGTTCGAAGCGGAAGTGGGCCCGGTCGAGGAGTATGCCGCCGCCTATGACCTGGTGGTGGCGGCGGACGGTCTGAACAGCCGGGTGCGCGACGCCTGGGCCGAGCATTTCAAGCCCGATATCGACACCCGCCTGTGCAAGTTCATCTGGCTGGGCACGCATCAGAAGTTCGACGATGCCTTTACCTTTATCTTCGAGAAAACGCCGCATGGCTGGGTGTGGGCGCATGCCTATCAGTTCGACGACAACACCGCGACCTTCATCGTGGAATGCACGCAGCAGACCTGGGACAACTGGGGTTTCGCGGACATGACCAAGGAAGAGACGGTCGAGACTTGCCGGCAGATATTCGAGGGGCATCTGGGCGGTCATGATCTGATGTCGAATGCCAAGCATCTGCGTGGCTCGGCGGTGTGGATCAATTTCCCGCGGGTGAATTGCGAGAAATGGCATCATCAGAACGTGGTGCTGATGGGCGATGCCTCGGCCACGGCGCATTTTTCCATCGGATCGGGCACGCGGCTGGCCTTTGACAGCGCCATTGCGCTGGCGGAATACGTCCACAGCGAACCGACGCTGGAAGCGGCGTTCGAAAAGTATCAGGACGAGCGGCGGCTGGACGTGCTGCGTCTGCAGTCGGCTGCGCGCAACTCGCTGGAGTGGTTCGAAGAGGTCGAGCGCTATCTGGATCTGGACCCGGTGCAGTTCAACTATTCCCTGCTGACGCGGTCACAGCGGATTTCCCATGAAAACCTGCGCCTGCGTGACTCTGAATGGCTGGAAAGCGCAGAGCGCTGGTTCCAGACACAAGCAGGGGCCCCTGACGATGCCCCGGTGCGCGCGCCGATGTTCGCGCCCTACCGTTTGCGGGGGATGGCGTTGAACAACCGCATCGTGGTGTCGCCCATGGCGCAGTACAAGGCGGTGGATGGCTGCCCGACCGACTGGCATTTCGTGCATTACGCCGAGCGCGCCAAGGGCGGGGCCGGTCTGGTTTATACCGAGATGACCTGTGTGTCGGCCGAGGGTCGGATCACGCCGGGCTGTCCGGGCCTGTATGATCCCGCGCATGAGGTCGAATGGGCGCGGCTGACCCGCTTTGTCCATGCCGAGACAGGAGCTAGAATCTGCTGCCAGATCGGTCATTCGGGGCGCAAGGGCTCGACCCAGCTGGGCTGGGAGAAGATGGATGCGCCGCTGGCCTCTGGCAACTGGGATATCGTCAGCGCCTCGGCGATGCCATGGGCACCCGGCAATGCCGTGCCGCGCGAGATTACCCGGGCCGAGATGGACCAGGTGCGCGATCAGTTCGTGGCCGCCGCGCAGATGGCCGAAAGGGCCGGGTTCGACATGATCGAGCTGCATGCCGCGCACGGGTATCTTTTGTCGTCCTTCATCAGCCCGGTGTCGAATGTTCGGTCGGATGACTATGGCGGCAGTCTGGAAAACCGCATGCGCTATCCGCTGGAGGTGTTTGCCGCGATGCGCGCCGTCTGGCCCGAGGACAAGCCCATGTCGGTACGCATCTCGGCCAATGACTGGGTCGGCGATGACGGCGTGACGCCCGAGGAGGCGGTCAAGATCGCGCTGATGTTCCGCGCGGCGGGGGCCGATATCATCGATGTGTCGGCCGGGCAGACCACGCCCGATGCCAAGCCGGTCTATGGCCGGATGTTCCAGACGCCGTTCTCGGACCGCATCCGCAACGAGGCGGGGATCGCCACCATGGCGGTCGGCAACATCTTCGAGGCGGATCATGCCAATTCGATCCTGATGGCCGGGCGGGCCGATCTGGTGGCGGTGGCGCGGCCGCATCTGGCCGACCCCTACTGGACCCTGCACGAGGGGGCCAAGATCGGCGACCGGCACGCGCCCTGGCCGCTGCCCTATCTGGCCGGGCGCGATCAGGCGTGGCGGCTGGCGGACCGCGAGGCCGAGCAGGCGCAGGTGCGCGTGTGATGGAAGGGCGGCACGTCATCGTCACCGGCGGCGGGTCGGGGGTGGGGGCCGAGATGGCCGAGACCTTTGCCCATGCCGGGGCCAAGGTGACCATCCTGGGCCGCCGCGAAGCGCCCTTGCGCGAGGTGGCGGGGCGGCACAGGTTCATCGGCTGGATCACCTGTGACGTGACCGACGGGGCCGCCGTCCGCGCGGCGTTCCGCGATGCGCGCGGCCTGAACGGTGCGGTGGATGTGGTGGTGGCCAATGCCGGTGCCGCGGACAGCAAGCCGTTCGAGGCGATGACCGGCGAGGATCTGGACGCGATGCTGCGGGTCAACGTGCTGGGAGTTTTCAACACGTTTCAGGCGGCGCTGCCCGACATGAAGGCGGCGGGCTGGGGGCGGATGATCGCCGTCGCCTCGACCGCGTCGCTGAAGGGCTATCCCTATGTGGCCGGCTATGTCGCGGCCAAGCACGGGGTTCTGGGGCTGGTGCGCGCGCTGGCGGTGGAACTGGGCCGCACCGGCGTTACGGTGAATGCGCTGTGCCCGGGGTTCATCGAAACCCCGCTGCTGGACCGGTCGATCGCCAATATCGTGGACAAGACCGGGATGACCGCCGAGAAAGCCGCGAAATCCCTGCGCGCGGGCAACCCCCAGGGGCGGTTCATCCAGACCGACGAGGTGGCGGGTGCGGCGCTGTGGCTGTGCTCGGACGCGGCACGTTCGGTCAACGGGCATGGCCTGTCCCTGACGGGGGGCGAGATATGAGCGGGCAACTGGACCTGACGCGCAGCACGGTTGCGTCCAAGGCGCGGCTGCGGCTGTGGCTGCGGCTGCTGGGGGTCACCCGCAAGATCGAGGCCGAGCTGCGCGACAAGCTGCGGCGCGAGCATGACACGACGCTGCCGCGCTTTGACGTGATGTCGGCGTTGCACCGGCACCCCGACGGGCTGCGCATGTCGGAACTGTCGGGCGTGCTGAAAGTGTCGAACGGCAATGTCACCGGCATCGTGGACCGTCTGGCCGAAGAGGGGCTGGTGGAGCGCGTGGCCGTGCCGGGCGACCGCCGGGCCATGGTGGCGCGGCTGACGGCGCAGGGGCACACGGTGTTTGCCGGGCAGGCCGCCGAGCATGAAGAACTGATCGACCGGCTGTTTGCCGAGATCAGCGCCGAAGAGGCCAAGCAATTTTCAACCCGGCTGAAGGAACTGGCCGGGGCACTTGAGGCGAGGGGAGACAAGCCATGACCATGATGCGCACGGATGTGAAGCATTTTCTGCTGAAGATCGAGGACGGCATCGCCACGGTGCGGCTGGACCGGCCCGAGCGGAAGAATCCGCTGACCTTCGACAGCTACGCCGAGTTGCGCGACTGGTTCCGCGATCTGCACTATGCCGATGACGTCAAGGCGGTGGTCTTTGCCTCGAACGGGGGCAACTTCAGCTCGGGCGGGGATGTGCATGACATCATCGGCCCGCTGACCCGGATGAACATGAAAGAGCTTCTGGCATTCACCCGAATGACCGGGGATCTGGTGAAATCCATCGTGAACTGCGGCAAGCCGGTGATCGCGGCGGTCGATGGCATCTGCGTTGGCGCGGGGGCGATCATCGCCATGGCCAGCGACCTGCGCATCGGCACGGGCCGGGCCAAGACCGCATTCCTGTTCACCCGGGTGGGCCTTGCGGGCTGTGACATGGGGGCCTGTGCGATCCTGCCGCGCATCATCGGGCAGGGGCGGGCGGCGGAACTGCTGTACACCGGCCGCGCGATGACGGCGGACGAGGGCGAGCGCTGGGGTTTTTTCAACCGTCTGGTCGAGCCCGAGGTGCTGGAGGCCGAGGCGGTGGCCTGGGCCGCGAAGATCGCCGAAGGGCCGGGGTTCGGTCATATGATGACCAAGACGATGCTGGCGCAGGAATGGTCGATGTCGATCGAGCAGGCCATCGAGGCCGAGGCACAGGCGCAGGCGATCTGCATGCAGACGGCGGATTTCGAACGCGCCTACAAGGCCTTCGTGGCCAAGGAGACGCCGGTTTTTGAGGGCGATTGAAAAATCGAAGATCGATTTTTCACAAAATTCGCAGACGAATTTTGGCCTACGGCGGGAGTTTAGTGGGCAAGATGAAGGGGATGTTGCGACATGGCGGATAAGACGTTTCTGACCTGGCCGTTCTTTGAGGAGCGTCATCGCGCGCTGGCCGAGGATCTGGAGGCATGGTGCGCCAGTCACCTGTCAGCGGTGGATCATTCCGACACCGATGCCGCCTGCCGCGCCCTGGTGGCGGGGCTGGGCGAGGCGGGATTTCTGCGCCTGTCCGCGGTTGAACCCGAGGGTGGTGCGGGGCTGGATGTGCGCAGCCTGTGCCTGATCCGCGAGACGCTGGCGCGCCATGACGGGCTGGCGGATTTCGCCTTTGCCATGCAGGGGCTGGGCACCGGGGCGATTTCACTGTTCGGCACGCCTGAGCAGAAACGCCGGTGGCTGACCCAGACGCGGGCAGGGGCTGCGATTTCGGCCTTTGCGCTGACCGAGCCCGAGGCGGGGTCGGACGTGGCGGCATCGACCCTGTCGGCGGTCGAGGATGGCGATCATTTCGTTCTGAACGGTGAAAAGACCTGGATCTCGAACGGCGGGATCGCTGATATTTACACGTTGTTTGCGCGTACCGGTGAGGGTCCGGGCGCGCGCGGGTTGTCGGCCTTTGTGGTGCCGGCGGGTCTGGCCGGGTTCGAGGTGGTCGAGCGGCTGGAGGTGATCGCGCCCCACCCGCTGGGCCGGTTGCGGTTCACCGATTGCCGCATTCCCAAGGATGCGTTGCTGGGCGAGCGCGGGCAGGGGTTCAAGATCGCGATGTCGGTGCTGGATGTGTTCCGCTCGACCGTGGCGGCGGCGGCGCTGGGCTTTGCCCGCCGCGCGCTGGACGAGGCGTTGACGCGGGTGACCACGCGGCAGGTGCAGGGTGCACCGCTGTTCGATCTGCAGATGGTGCAGGGGCATATCGCCGACATGGCGCTGGATGTGGATGCCGCCGCGCTTCTGGTCTATCGCGCCGCCTGGGCCAAGGACAGCGGCGCGCCACGGGTCACCCGAGAGGCGGCGATGGCCAAGCTGTTCGCCACCGACCAAGCGCAGCAGGTGATCGACCGCGCGGTGCAGCTGCACGGCGGGGACGGCGTGCGCAAGGGTCAGAAGGTTGAGGAACTGTATCGCGATATCAGGGCGTTGCGGATTTACGAAGGCGCCTCGGACGTGCAGCGCGTGGTGATCGCGCGGCAGGCCCTGGGGATGCATCAGGGGGGCTGACATGCTGGGACCAAGCGCACATAACGACACGTTCACGCGGGACAACCTGCCGCCGCTGGATCAGTGGCCTGATTTCCTGTTGGAGGGGTTCGACTATCCAGACCATGTGAACATCGGTGTCGAACTGACCGATGCGATGGTGGCGCGCGGGTTTGGCGACCGCACCGCGCTCATCGGCAACGGGCGGCGGCGCACCTACAAGGAACTGTCGGACTGGACCAACCGGCTGGCGCACGCGCTGGTCGATGATCTGAAGGTGAAGCCCGGCAACCGGGTGCTGATCCGCTCGGCCAACAACCCGGCGATGGTGGCGGCCTGGCTGGCGGTCACCAAGGTGGGCGCGGTGGCGGTCAATACCATGCCGATGCTGCGGGCGGGCGAGTTGTCCAAGATCGTGGACAAGGCCGAGATCACCCATGCGCTGTGCGACACCCGGCTGATGGACGAGATGGCGATCTGTGCCAAGACCTCGGCGTTCCTCAAGGCGGTCGTCGGCTTTGACGGGACCTCGAACCACGATGCGGAACTTGATCGGCTGGCGCTGGAAAAGCCGGTGCAGTATGATGCGGTGCGCACCGGGCGCGATGACGTGGCGTTGCTGGGGTTCACCAGCGGCACCACCGGGGCGCCCAAGGCGACGATGCATTTTCACCGCGACATCCTGATCATCGCCGACGGCTATGCGCGCGAGGTTCTGGATGTGCAGCCCGAGGACGTGTTCGTCGGCTCGCCTCCGCTGGCGTTCACCTTTGGCCTGGGCGGGCTGGCGGTGTTCCCGCTGCGCTTTGGTGCAGCGGCGGCGTTGCTTGAAAACGCCTCGCCCCCGAACATGATCGAGATCATCCAGAAATTCCGCGCCACGGTCTGCTTCACGGCACCCACGGCCTATCGCGTGATGTTGCAGGCGATGGACGAGGGCGCGGACCTGTCCAGCCTGCGGGCAGCCGTCAGTGCGGGGGAAACCCTGCCTGCGCCGGTCTATGACGAGTGGATCGCCAAGACCGGCAAGCCGATGCTGGACGGGATCGGGGCGACCGAGATGCTGCATATCTTCATCACCAACCGCTTTGACGATCACCGCCCCGCCTGCACCGGCAGGCCCGTGTCGGGATACGAGGCACGGGTGATCGGCGAGGACGGGGCCGAGGTGCCGCGCGGGCAGGTCGGGCGGCTGGCGGTGCGGGGGCCGACCGGGTGCCGCTATCTGGCGGATGACCGGCAGGCGGGATATGTGATGGACGGCTGGAACGTCACCGGCGATGCCTTTGTGATGGACGAGGACGGTTATCTGCATTTTGCCGCGCGCAACGACGACATGATCCTGAGTTCCGGCTACAACATCGCCGGCCCCGAGGTTGAGGCGGCGTTGCTGGCCCATGCGGATGTGGCCGAATGCGCGGTGGTCGGGCTGGCCGACGAGGCGCGCGGCCAGATCGTGCAGGCCCATGTGGTGCTGCGCGAGGGCGTGACCGCCGGGGACGACACGGCAAAGCGCCTGCAGGATCACGTGAAGGCGACGATCGCCCCTTACAAATACCCCCGTTCGGTGGTTTTTTGCGACACGCTGCCCAAGACCGAAAGCGGCAAGATCCAGCGCTTTCGCCTGAAAGAGGAATGACACCATGCGCGCCACATTCATCCAACTGCGCTGCAAGCCCGGCCAGACCTACAAGGTGGCCGAGCAGATCATGCTCAAGGAACTGCATTCCGAGCTGTATTCGACCAGCGGCGAGTGGGACCTGATGATCAAGCTGTACATCCCCGAAGAGGCGGATATCGGCAAGTTCATCAACGAGATGCTGGTGGACGTGGTGGGGGTGGAACGCAGCCTGACCACCCTGACCTTCAAGGCGTTCTAGGCACATGGCGTTTCAATTCCGGCAAGAGGTGCTGTTCCGGCATTGCGATCCGGCGCGGATCGTTTTCTACCCGCGCTATTTTGAAATGCTGAACGATTGCGTCGAGGCGTTGTTCGCCACGATGCCCGGGCACACGTTTGCAGACATGCACGCCAACCGCGCGGTGCCTACGGCGCGGATCGAGACCGAATTCCTGGCCCCCAGCCGGCTGGGTGATGTGCTGGAGTTTACCCTGACATTCCCGCGCGTGGGGCGCAGCAGCCTGCACACGCGGTTCGTTGCAACCTGCGACGGCGAAACGCGGCTGCGCGCCGCTTCGGTGATCGTGCATGTGGGCACCGGCCTGCGACCGGCACCCTGGCCCGAGGATGCCCGCGCGGCCCTGATGGCCCATCATGAGGAGACAAGCCAATGACCAACCGCATCATCCACCCCGAAGGCTGGGCCGCCGCCAAAGGCTATGCCAATGGCGTGCTGACCACCGAGGGCACGCTCTATGTCGGCGGGCAGATCGGCTGGACCGCCGAGCAGGTGTTCGAGGCGCATGATTTCATCGGCCAGATGGAACAGACGCTCAAGAACATCGTGGCGGTGATCGAGGCGGCGGGCGGCGGGCCGGAGCATCTGGTGCGGTTGACGTGGTATGTGACGGACAAGCAGGACTATCTGGCCCATCAGGCCGATGTGGGGCGCGTCTATCGCGCGGTTCTGGGGCGGAATTTTCCGGCCATGACAATGGTGGTGGTGCAGGCGCTGGTCGAGGATGAGGCGCTGCTGGAGATCGAGGCGACGGCGCAGATCCCGCAAGGATGAGCGGGTTGCGAGGCCGCCCCCGATCCGGGCGCGCCCACCCGCCCGCCCCGCACCCGGATCGGCGGCGGGGTACCTCTGCTGGCGTGGCGCAGGTGGCGCGGGCGGAAGCCTCCGGCGGGAGTTTAGGGGCAAGATGAAGGACCGGGCCGGTTCTGCTTGACCTTGCGGCGTGCGGTGCCGAATGTCTGGACATGATTGATACTCCCAGTGCCCTGCGCCCCGTCAAAGAGACGCCCGACATGCGGATCACCTTGTCCGATGGCTGCGTCCTGTCCGCCCGTGTCTGGATGCCCGCCGATGCGGGCGATGATCCGGTGCCTGCGATCCTGGAATACCTGCCCTATCGCAAGCGTGACGGCACGGCCGCGCGCGATGCGCTGACCCATCCGTGGTTCGCCGCGCGCGGCTATGCCTGCATCCGCGTGGACATGCGCGGCAACGGCGACAGCGACGGGCTGATGATGGATGAATACATCCCGCAGGAACTGGCCGACGCGGTCGAGGTGATCGGCTGGCTGGCCGCGCAGCCCTGGTGTTCGGGACGCGTGGGGATGATGGGGATCAGCTGGGGCGGGTTCAACGGTTTGCAGGTCGCCTATATGCAGCCCGAGCCATTGAAAGCGGTGATCAGCCTGTGTTCGACCGTGGACCGTTTTGCCGATGACATCCATTTCAAGGGCGGTTGCCTGCTGGGCGAGAATTTCGGCTGGTCCTCGGTCATGTGGGCCTATTCCTCGCGTCCGCCCGATCCGGCGCTGCGCGCGGACTGGCGCGAGGTCTGGTTGCAACGGCTGGAGGCCGAACCGCTGCTGATCTCGACCTGGCTGCGGCATCAGCGGCGCGATGCATATTGGCAGCATGGCTCGATCTGCGAGGATTACAGCCGGATCAAGGCAAAGGTACTGGCGATCAGCGGCTGGGGCGACGGCTATCTGAACACCGTTCCGCACCTGGTGCGCAACATCCCCGGCACCAAGGGAATCAACGGGCCGTGGATTCACAAGTACCCGCATTTCGCGGTGCCCGAGCCGCGCATCGGCTTTCTGCAGGAGGCGCTGCGCTGGTGGGATCGCTGGCTGAAGGATATCGACACCGGGGTCGAGGATGATCCGGCCTATCGCCACTACCTGATGGATGGCGCGCGCCCCGATCGCAGCTATGCCGCGCGTCCGGGGCGGTGGCTGGCCGATGATGGCGTGGATTGGGCAACTGTGGAGTGGCCGCTGGCCCCGGGGCGGCTGGGTCGTGCGGCGGAGCCCTTGGGCGTGACTGTTGTCTCGCCCCAGCATTGCGGCCTTGAGGGCGGAGAGTATTTTGGCGGATCGGCCGGGCCGGAATGGCCGGGCGATCAGCGTGGGGATGACGCGATGTCGGCCTGTTTCGACAGCGCCCCGCTGGAGGCCGACAGCGACATCGTGGGCGCGCCGGTGTTGCGGCTGCGGTTGCGCAGTGATCAGCCGCAGGCGCAGATCGCCGTGCGGCTGTGCCATGTGCACCCGGACGGGGCCAGCACGCGGATCACATGGGGTGTGCTGAACCTGTCGCACCGGGCGGGCTCTGCCAGCCCTGCGCCCATGGTGCCGGGGCAGGAGGAAGAGGTGGACGTGGTGCTGGATCACATCGCCTATCGCGTGCCGGCAGGCCATCGCGTGCGGGTGGCGGTCAGCACGGCCTATTGGCCGATGATCTGGCCCGCGCCGCAGGCGGCGGCCGTCACGCTGCTGGAGGGCGCGCTGCACCTGTCGGTGCGGCCCACGGCCACGGGTGATGAGTGGCAGTTTCCCGAACCCGAGGCTGCGACGCCGCAGCGAATCGAGACGCTGCGCCCGCCGGGCGAGCGGCGCGAGGTGACCACCGACATGGTCAGCGGCACGGTCACCCACCACATCGAGCGCGATGCGGGCAAGCGCCGCGATCTGGGCCATGGGCTGATCTCGGGCGGGGTGGCGCGCGAATGGTGGTCGGTGCATCCCGATGATCCGCACAGCGCGCGCGCCCGCACGCACTGGACCGCCGAGGTTGAACGGGGCGATGTCCGCACGCGGACCGAAACGCATTCGGAAATGTGGTCGGACGCGACGCATTTTCATGTCACCGGGCGGCTGGAAGCCTATGAGAACGACCGGCTTATCCTGGAGCGGGTGGTGACCGACAGCATCGCGCGGGACCATATGTAACAGGCGTATGTCGCAAACGGGATCAAACTGTCGGAAACCAGCAAAAATTTTGCTTGAAGCGACGGGCGCAATCGGCATGCTTGACCGCAAAGTCAATAAAGACCCGGACAGTCAGGTTCGGGCCAGTCAGATGGGGAAAAACCAATGAACGATCAGATCGACTATCTCAAGGTGCGCGCGGCGCTGGGGCGCATTACACGGCGTGAATTCATCGGGCGCATGGGGGCGCTGGGTGTGTCGGCGGCGGTGGCCAACGTGATGCTGACCAATGCCGTCCGCGCGGCCGGCCCGCAAAAGGGCGGCACGATCCGCGTGGGCATTCAGGGTGGCGGCTCGGGCGACAGCCTTGATCCGGCAATGGCGGCGAACGCCACGATGACCCAGATCGTGCGGCTGTGGGGCGAACCGCTGGTGGAACTGGCCGCCAGTGGCGAGGGGCTGGACCCGAAAGTGGCCGAAAGCTTCACCTCGACCCCGGATGCCGTCACATGGACCTTCAAGATCCGGTCGGGCATGACCTTCCACAACGGTCAGCCCGTCACGGCCGAGGATGTGCGGGCCACGATCGAACGGCATTCTGGCGAGGACACCAAATCGGGCGCGCTGGGCCTGCTGCGCGACATCAAGTCGTTGAGTGTGGATGGCGACAATTTCATCGTCGAACTGAACCAGCCCAATGCCGACCTGCCCTACCTGATGGCCGATTATCACCTGATCATCCAGCCGAACGGCGGCAACGATGATCCGACCGCCGCCATCGGCACCGGACCCTATGCTCTGAAGGATGCCGAGCCGGGCGTGCGTTTCGTGTTCGAACGCTTCGACGACCACTGGAACGGCGATGGCAATGCCGACACGGTGGAATTGCTGGTCATCAACGACGACACCGCCCGCGTGGCGGCCCTGCAGTCGGGGCAGGTGGACATGATCAACCGGGTGCCGCCGCGCACCGCCGGGCTGATCGATCGCGCGCCGGGCGTCAAGGTGCACAACAAGTCCGGCCCCGGGCATTATGTGTTCATCATGCATTGCAACACCGCGCCGTTCGACAACAACGACCTGCGGCTGGCCCTGAAATACGGGATCAACCGCGAGGAAATGGTGGACAAGATCCTGTTCGGCTATGGCTCGGTCGGGAATGATACGCCGATCAACGAGTCCTATCCGCTGCATACCGCGTTCGAGCAGCGCGAATATGACCCGGACAAGGCGGCGTTCCACCTCAAGAAATCCGGCCATGACGGATCGGTGCTGCTGCGCACCTCGGACAACTCGTTCCCCGGTGCGCCCGATGCGGCGGCGCTGTTCCAGCAGACGCTGTCGCAGGCGGGTATCCCGCTGGAGATCAAGCGCGAGCCCAACGACGGCTACTGGTCGGAGGTCTGGAACGCACAGCCGTTCTGCACCAGCTATTGGGGCGGGCGTCCGACGCAGGACCAGATGTTCACCACCGCCTATCTGTCGACCGCCGACTGGAACGACACGCGGTTCCAGAACGAGCAGTTCGACCAGTTGCTGATCGCGGCCCGGGCCGAGCTGGATCAGGAAAAGCGCACCCAGATGTATGCCGACATGGGCGCGCTGGTGCGCGACGAAGGCGGCCTGATCTGCCCGATGTTCAACGACTTCATCGATGCGATCAGCGATCGCGTTGCGGGCTACGAAGAGGGCGGCGTCGGCTACGAGCTGATGAACTTCTACGCTCCGGTGCAGATGTGGGTCGCCGCCTGATATGGGGCTTGCACTGAAACTGGTGGTCCAGCGCCTTGCGCTGGGCCTCCTGCTGCTTTTCATGGTGTCCGTGCTGATCTTTGCCGGAACCATGATCCTGCCGGGTGATGTGGCGCAATCCATCCTTGGCCAATCCGCCACGCCCGAGGCACTGGCGAACCTGCGGGCCGAACTGGGCGTGAATGACCCCCCGGTTGCGCGCTATTTCAGTTGGCTGTTCGGCGCCTTGCAGGGTGATCTGGGCACAGCGCTGACCAATGGCGCGGACATCGCGCAAAGCCTTGGGCGACGGTTGAGCAATACGCTGTTTCTGGCCTTCTGGGCGGCAATCATCTCGG
Organism: Lacimonas salitolerans; assembly: GCF_042677865.1. Classification (NCBI taxonomy): domain Bacteria; kingdom Pseudomonadati; phylum Pseudomonadota; class Alphaproteobacteria; order Rhodobacterales; family Paracoccaceae; genus Lacimonas; species Lacimonas salitolerans. Next base: position 25,425 of record NZ_JBHUDD010000001.1, read on the forward strand.
TGCCGCTGGCGATTTTTCTCGGGCTGCTGGCGGTGCGCTACAAGGACCGCTGGCCGGACAAGCTGATATCCGGGGTGACGCTGGCCTCGATCTCGATCCCGGAATTCCTGATCGGCTATCTGCTGATGTATCTGGTCGGCGTGCAACTGGGCTGGGCCCCGTCGGTGGCGATGATCAATGACAGCATGTCGCTGGGGCAAAAGCTGAACGCGATCGCATTGCCGGTGGCGGTGCTGACGCTGGTGGTTCTGGCGCATATGATGCGGATGACCCGCGCCGCGATCCTGAACGTGATGCAATCGGCCTATATCGAAACCGCCGAGTTGAAGGGGCTGAGCATGTTCACCATCATCTGGCGGCATGCGTTCCCGAACTCCATCGCGCCCATCGTCAACGTGGTGATGCTGAACCTGGCCTACCTGGTCGTGGGTGTCGTGGTGGTCGAGGTGGTGTTCACCTATCCCGGAATGGGGCAGTACCTGGTCGATCACGTCAGCAAGCGTGACGTGCCGGTGGTGCAGGCCTGCGGGCTGATCTTTGCCGCCGTCTATATCGGGCTGAACATGGTGGCCGACATCGTGTCGATCCTGTCGAACCCGCGGCTGAGGCATCCGAAATGATCCGCAACATCCCCATCGCGGCGGCCATCGGGCTGTTCTTTACCGCCTTGTATTTCCTGATGGCGATCTTTGCGCCGCTGATCGCGCCCTATGGCATGGCCGAGGTCGTGGGCGGCGTGTGGGAGCCACCAAGCCGCGAGCATCTGATCGGCACCGACAACATCGGGCGCGATCTGCTGACGCGGATGATCTATGGCGGGCAGACCACGATCTTCATCGCCACGGCCGCCACGATCCTGTCATTCACCACCGGATCGGTCTTTGGCCTGCTGGCGGCGGTCATCGGTGGCTGGGTCGATCAGGCGATGAGCCGTTTCGTCGATCTGTTGATGTCGATCCCGTCGCTGATCTTTGCGCTGGTGGTGCTGTCGGTGATGCCGGTCACGATCCCGGTGCTGATCGTGGTCATGGGCCTGCTGGATTCCACGCGCGTCTACCGTCTGGCCCGCGCGGTGGCGGTGGATATCAACGTGATGGATTTCGTCGAGGCCGCAAAGCTGCGTGGCGAGGGGCGGGTCTGGATTATCTTTCGCGAGATCCTGCCCAACGCTCTGTCGCCGCTGGTGGCGGAAATGGGGCTGCGGTTCATCTTTGCGGTGCTGTTTGTGTCGACCCTGTCCTTCCTCGGGCTGGGGGTGCAGCCACCCGCCGCCGACTGGGGTGGGATCGTCAAGGAAAACAAGGATGGCATCGTCTATGGTATCGGGGCGGCCCTGTGGCCGGCGGTGGCGATCGCCACGCTGGCGATCAGCGTCAACCTTGTGGCCGACTGGGTTCTGACCCGCACGACAAGCCTGAAAGGGGGCCGGGGATGAGCGAACCGATGCTGAAGGTCCGTGACCTGAAAATCGGGGCCACGGTCCATCCCCCGGGCGAGCGTCCGCGCGATATCGAAATCGTGCATGGTATCAGCTTTGATCTTGAGCCCGGCAAGGTGCTGGGCCTGATCGGGGAATCCGGGGCCGGTAAATCGACCATCGGTCTGGCCGCCATGGGCTATGGCCGTGGCGGGGTCGAGATCACCGGCGGCGAGGTCTGGGTGAACGGCCGCGACATCCTGAAATCCTCGTTCTTGGATCTGCGGGCGCTGCGCGGGGGCGAGGTGACCTATGTCAGCCAGTCGGCGGCGGCCAGTTTCAACCCTGCGCGCCCGATCATGGAGCAGGTGATCGAGGCGGCGGTGCTTCACGGCAAGTTCAGCCAGAAGCAGGCCGAGGACCGCGCGGTGGCGCTGTTTGCCAAGCTGGGCCTGCCAGAGCCGGAGACCATCGGCAAACGCTATCCGCATCAGGTGTCGGGCGGGCAGTTGCAACGTTGCATGACAGCCCTTGCGCTGTGCCCCGAACCCGATCTGGTGGTGTTCGACGAACCGACGACGGCGCTGGACGTGACCACGCAGATCGACGTTCTGATGGCGATCAAGGCGGCGATCCGCGACACCGGCGTGGCCGCGATCTATATCACCCACGACCTGGCCGTGGTGGCGCAGGTGGCCGATGACATCATGGTGCTGAAACTGGGCGACATGGTGGAATACGGCCCCACCGACCAGATCATCAACCACCCGCAGGAAGAGTATACGCAGGCGCTGGTCTCGGTCCGGTCGATCCGGCACGACGAAAAAAAGCCCACCGACAATCCGCTGTTGAGGGCGGAAAACATCACCGCGCGGTATCGCGGCACGAAATTCGACGTGCTGAAGGATGTGAATGTCGAGATCTATCGCGGTCAGACCCTGGCCGTGGTGGGCGAAAGCGGCTCGGGCAAGTCCACGCTGGCGCGGGTGATCACCGGGCTGCTCCCGCCGCGTGACGGGCAGTTGGTGTTCGAGGATCGCGCCCTGACGCCCGATCTGCCGTCGCGGCCGCGCGATGACCTGCGCGAGATCCAGATGATCTATCAGATGGCCGACGTGGCGATGAACCCGCGCCAGACCGTGGGCACCATCATCGGCCGACCGCTGGAGTTCTATTTCGGGCTCAGAGGCGCAGAGAAGCGGCGGCGCATCCAGGAGTTGCTGGACGAGATCGAGATGGGAGAGGGGTTCATCGACCGCTATCCCGCCGAACTGTCGGGCGGGCAGAAACAGCGCGTCTGCATTGCCCGCGCGCTGGCGGCCAAGCCCAAGCTGATCATCTGCGACGAGGTCACCAGCGCGCTGGACCCGCTGGTGGCGGATGGCATCCTGAAGCTGCTGCTGAACCTGCAGAAGATCGAGGATGTGGCCTACCTGTTCATCACACATGATCTGGCCACGGTGCGCGCCATCGCGGACAGCATCGCGGTGATGTATCAGGGGCAGGTGGTGCGCTATGGCACGAAATCCGAGGTGCTGAGCCCGCCCTTTGACGATTACACCGACCTTTTGCTGGGGTCGGTGCCCGAAATGCGCCTGGGCTGGCTGGAAGACGTGATCGAGAACCGCAAGATGGCCAGCGCCGGGAACTGAGATCAGGGGTTTGGGATCGCGTNCCGGGCAGACATGCCCGATCGAAGGGGGCAAGATGGACCGCAAGCTGCTGCTGATCGTTCTGGACGGCGTGCCGCTGCGCAACTGGACGCGGCTGTTTGGCAACCTGGAAGGCTGGGTGCAATCCGGCGAGGCGCAACGCTGGACCATGCGGTCGGTGCTGCCGTCAATCTCGGCCTCGTGCTATGCGTCGATCCACACCGGGGTGACGCCGCAGGTGCATGGCTGCACCGGCAACGGCAACGTGTTCCGGCTGAGCCAGCCGGACATCTTCAGCCAGGTGCGGCGCGCGGGCGGGGTGACCGGGGCGGTGGCGCATTCCTTCTGGTCGTCGTTCTTCAACCGCCACCCGTTCGATCTGGTGCGCGATATCGAATATGACGAGCCGGACAGCGACACCATCAATCACGGCCGGTTCCACACCATGACCGGCTATGGGCTGATCAACCAGATGACGCCCTCGGACGTGGATCTGTTTGCCACCCTGACCAGCCTGTGTGCGCGGCACGGGCTGGACTACGGCCTGCTGCACACCTGTACGCTGGACAGCATGGGCCACCGGTTCTTTCACGAGAGCCAGGAGATGGATCACGCCTGCGTGGTGATGGACGAGATGCTGGCACCCTTCGTGCCGAAATGGCGCGCGCTGGGATACGAGGTGATCGTGACCGCCGATCACGGTCAGGACGCGCGCGGCCATCATGGCGGGCATGATCCGCTGCAACAGGAGTTCGCGCTGTATTACTTTGGCGACGCGCAGGGGCCTGCCCCAGATACGGTTCTGGATCAGTTGCAACTGGCGCCCACGATCCTGACGCGGCTGGGCGCGCCGCTGCCAGAGACGATGCAGGCGCGTCCGTTTCTGGAGTAGGCGCTTTTTCAATGCGTGTTCGCGGACTCTTCGCGGACTCGAGGGGTGCGCATTTGCGAGTCTTTGCCGCAACACGTCGGGACCACGACCGTTTTTCGTGTATTGCCAATTAAAAACACACTTTCGAATGTGGCAAAACTGCGTTAGGAAAAAGGCATCTATATAACAGGTGCCGAGGCAAATCGTGCACCAGAGGTAAGAGTGGTGTGATTATGCAGGCGATTGATTTCGTTGTCCGTACAGGTATGGGCGCAGCGCAGCGCGGTCAGATTTCGGCAAGCGAGGCGGTAACACGGGTTTCCCTGACAGGCGGTTCCGAATTTTCATTGAACGTCCGGCAAGTCGATCTGCAAGGCTTCACCCGGATCGGCAACAGTCTTGAAATCGTGCTGGTCGACGGGCGGGTCGTGCTGCTGGAGAACTATTTTTCCGGCTCGGAGACGGCTTCGCGCCTGTTCATCAGTGCAGACGGGTATCTGAACGAGGTGGCGTTGGTCGAAGGATCGAGCGGAGAGCTGTACGCGCAATACGGCCCGACCGCGCAATGGGGCAAATGGAGCCCGGCGGACGATCTGATCTTTCTGAACGAAAGCAATGTCGTCAACGATCAAAGCTATGGGGATGACAACGAGGTCAGCATGCTGGGCGCGGCGCTGCTGGGCGGCGGCGGGCTTGGCGGAGTTCTGGGCGCTGCCGGTGCGGCCATAGGCGGGGCTGCTTTGCTTGGTGGCGGCAGCGGCGACATTGGCGGCAACGGCCCCATCGTGCCGACCGTCAACGAGGAAGGTCCGTTGGTGATCGGTGGCGACGACGTTGCAGAGGCCGGCCCGTCCGTCGGGATTTCGGGAACCGGGGCGCCGGGGTCCGAGGTTGTGGTGACGGTGGGCGATCAGACGGCGACCACCACGATCGACGATGACGGTACATGGGCGGTCGAACTGGAGGGCGAAGGATTGCCCGCCGACGGCGACCACGACACCATCGTGGTGGTGACCGACCCCGACGGCACGCTGACCGAGATCGAAGGCCCGCAGGTGATCATCGACCTGACCCCGCCGGAGCTGACGTTCACTGATGGTCCGGTCTCGATCGGGGATATCACCAATGCCGAGGATCACGCCGACGGTGTCGAGATCGCCGGAACGGGCGAGGCAGGTGCCGCGGTCGTGGTCGAGGTGAATGGCGCAAGCTATGAAACAACCGTGGCCGAGGATGGCACATGGGGTGTCGTGGTCGACACAACGGTTCTGGAACCCGGCGAATACGAGGCCGGGATCACCGTGACCACCACCGACAGCCATGGCAACAGCGCGGTTTTCGTGGATACGGTGGTGATCGACACTGTTCCAAATGCCATCACCATCGACACCGAGACCTTTGAAGGTGACGGCGTGATGAACCTCGTAGAACGCGAGGACGGCATCACCGTCACCGGCACATCCGTCCCGGGGGAGACCGTTTCCGTGACTCTGGGCGGGGCCACGTTGCTGGCCACGGTCGATGCCAATGGCCTGTGGGAGACGACCTTTCCCACCGAAACGCTGGCACGTGGCGAGTATGAGGCCGAGGTCAGCGTCAGTTCGACCGATGCGGCGGGGAACGTGAATACCGTCACGGCGATGGTGCGGGTTGATACCGAAACCAGTGTGACGATCAGCGACACGCCGGTGACGGGTGACGACCTTGTCGACGGGGCCGAGGCCGCGCAGGCCATCACTCTGACCGGCACCGCCGAGGCGGGTGCGAGCGTGATCGTGGCGGTCGAGGGGACGGAGTACACTGCCGATGTGGCCGCCGATGGCGCGTGGTCGCTGACCCTGCCAGCCGGCGCGCTGCCCGGTGGCGAATACACCGCCACGGCCACAGTGACCGCGACGGATGCGGCGGGCAACGTGGCCACTGCGTCACGCAGCTTTGACGTGGACACCGAAACCTTCGTGACCATCGACACTGGCCTTGCGGGCGGCGACGATCTGGTGAATGCCGCCGAACTCGCGGCGGGTGTGACCCTGACCGGCACCGCCGAGCCGGGGTCAAGCGTGACGGTCAGCGTCGATGGCGTGGCGCTGCCTGCCACGGTGAACGCGGCGGGCAACTGGTCGGTGCAGGTCTCGTCCGCGGACCTTGCCCCGGGCGAACGCACGGCCACGCTGTCGGTCACGGCGACCGACCCGGCGGGCAACTCTGCCACCACGACGGGCACGCTGGACATCGACACGCAGACCTTCGTCGAGATCTCGGACGCGCCGATCACCGATGACGACGTGGTGAACGCGGCCGAACGCGCCGCCAGCGGCGTCACCCTGACCGGCACGACCGAGGCGGGGGCGAGCGAGATCGTGACCATGGCCGGGACGGCCCGGCCTGCGCAGGTCGATGTCCATGGCAACTGGACCGTGACTTTCCTTCCCGGCGAGGTGCCGACAGGTGAAACGGTGGCGCCGGTTTCCGTTGAGGCCACGGATGCGGCCGGCAACCGTTCGACCACGACGGGCGAGGTGACCATCGACACGCTGGTGCGCGATTTCGCCCTGACAAGCACACCGGGCGGCGCGGATGGCGTCCTGAACGCGGTCGAGGCTGAGGCCGGGCTGACGGTGACGGGTACGACAGAGCCGGGTGCGCGCGTGATGGTGCAGATGGGGCAGGCCAACCTGCCCGCGCAGGTGGATACTGACGGCAGCTGGACCGTGACGATCCCGCAAAACCAGATCACGCGCGGCGAATACACGACCACGATGACGGTCACATCCACCGACGCGGCGGGCAACGTGGACACCCTGACACAAGCGGTCGAGGTGGATACCGAGGCGGGCATCCTGACGCTGAGCCGCGCCCCGATCGAAGGCGACAATGTCATCAACCACGAAGAAAACCTTGACGGCGTGGTCATCCGCGGCACGTCCGATCCGGGTGCGGTTGTGCAGGTCAGCCTTGGGGGGGTGACCCACAGCACGGTGACCGACGCCGCAGGCAACTGGCAGCGCCTGTTCACGCGCGCCGAGATCCCCGCAGATACGGCCGATGCGCCCATCGTTGCCACCACCACGGATGCGGCGGGCAACACCCGCACCGTGACCGGCAGCGTCGGCGTGGACACCGTGGTTGAGAACTTCGGCTTTGCACCTGAAACGATCGGCGGCGACGGCGTCATCAACGGGGCGGAGCAACAGGGCGTGGTCGAGGTGACGGGCACGGTTGAACCCGGCTCGACCGTCAATGTCATGATCGGCGGGGTGACCCGCACGGCACAGGTGCAGGCGGATGGCACATGGAGCGCCGGTTTCCTGCACGGCAGCCTGCCGACGGGCGAAGAAACCCTGCCCGTACTCGTGACTGCGATCGACCGGCACGGCAATCGCGCCGAACTGCGCGACACCGTGGAACTGGACACGCTGGTCAACCGGCTGACCAGCACGGGCGATCCGACCGGCGGCGACGGTGTGGTCAATCTGGCCGAGGCGCAGGCCGGGCTGAGCCTGAATGGCCAGGTCGAAGCCGGCTCGACCGTTCTGGTGACGGTGGCGGGCATGGCCTATCAGGCAGATGTCACGCCATCTGGCGACTGGTCGATCGATCTGCCGGGCAATGCCATTCCTGCGGGGCTGACCAGCATCGATGTCAGCATCGATGCCACCGATCCGGCGGGCAACACGTCGAATCTGACACAGGCGCTGGCGCTGGATCTCGAAGCGCCTGAAACGCCGGTGATCGTGGATTACACCCGCAACCTGAACGGCTTTGCGGCCATCTCGGTTGATCTGACGTCGGATGATATCAGCGTCTATGAGGTCAATCAGGGCACACCGGGTGGTCAGGTCGGAGGCGACGGCGTGCCCGTGGATGTCTTCGGGATCGAGGCGTTCCGCTTTACCCCCGAAATCCCCGACGGCTCGCATCTGATCGTGCACAGCGTGGATGCGGCAGGCAACAGCTCGGGCACCTATCTGGTGCTGGACGAATTGACCAACGCGCGCGTCGATCTGTCGAACACCGGGCTGGGCGCGTTCAACATCGAAGCGGTCGACCTGCAATTCGCCGAGGACAGCCACCTGACCATCACCGAGGCGCAGATCACCGCGCTGTCGTCGAACACCGACACGCTGGTCGTTGCGGGCGGTGCGGATGACACGGTGACGATCACGGGGGCCAGCAACACCGGTGAAACCCGCGTGATCGAGGGCCAGACCTATCAGGTCTACAGCCTGGGTGATGCCACCGTGGTGGTGGACGAGGACATCAACACCGTCATCTGACGCGGTCCGGGACGATGGGGCGTGCATCGGTTTGCGCGCCCCGACAACACCACAAGCCTCTGGGTACAAGAGGCGGTCATGGGGCAGTGTATGAGTAGGGCAGTAATCGTTGGCGCAGTCGGTCTGGCCGTATCGGCCTGCATGGGGCCGGGTGATACGGTGACGCGCGCCGCGCCTGCGCAGCCGGTCACGGCCCTTGGGGCCGCTCGGGGCGAAGCCGCCGAAAGCCCGATCATCGACGCGCTCTTGTCGCGGCAAAGCGCGCTGCCCAAGGGGGGCGCGTTCGACACCGTGGCCGACGCGGTGCTGGCGGCCAATTCGCGCGCCGCCGAGGCCGAGTTGCGCAGCGCGCGGTTGCGCGCGCAGGCCGCCGCCAAGAACTGGCTGCCCACGATTGGCCCGCAGGTCAGCCTTTCCAGCCTGTCGCAGGTTGCCGCGCAACTGGTGGTCGATCAGGTGCTGTTCGGCGGGGGGCGCAAGAAGGCCGAGCGCGCCTTTGCCAGGGCCGATGTCGAGGTCGCCGCCGTGTCGCTGGCGCAAGACACCAACCAGCGTGTGTTCATCGCGCTGTCGCTCTATCTGGATGCGCAGAAGGCGCGCGAAAAGGCGGCGCTGGCGGCGCAGTCCGAAACCGACATGGCCCGTTTCGAATGGGTGATGAACGAGCGCGTGCAGGGCGGCATCTCGAACAGTTCGGATCTGAACGTGCTGCGGCAAAAGCTGTCGGAAATCCGCGCGGACAAGCAGGCCCAGGCCGAGGCGGCGGCGGCGGCACTAGCCGAACTGAACGCGATGGCGATCCGTCTGCTGGGGGATGTCTCGGGCCTTTCGGCGCTACAGGTGGCCGCCGGTGAGCCCGAGCCTCTGGCAGTGATGCTGGCCGAGGCCGAAAAGCTGCGCGCCGCCGAGGCTGCGAAGATCGAGAAGGCGGGGTATATGCCCCAGGTTTCGGCCAATGCGGTGCTGGGCGACAATGGGTCGGGGCCATCGCTGACGGTGACATCCGATCAGCCGCTGGGCTTTGGCACCGGGGCCAGCCTGCAGGCCATCGCGGCGCAGGCGCAAGCCGCCGACCGCAAGGTGGGTCAGGCCCGTGAAGACGCCAATCGCCGCCTGCGTCGGCTTGAGGCGCAGGGCAGCGCGCTGGCCCGCCAGGCGACCGAAGCGACCGCCTTGACGCAGGCCGCGAGGCGCAATCTGGATATGTTTCAGGCGCAGTATGACGCGGGCCAGCGGCAGGTGATGGATGTGGTCGGCGTTTACGAAGCCTATGCCCGCCAGCAGGAGGCGCAGGTCGACCTGAGATACGACGCGGCGCGCGCGCAGTTGGAAATCGCCCGCGATCTGGGCCTGCTGGCCGACGGGGGCAGGATATGACCGCCCGTGGCATCTCGCTGACTTCGGCCCGGCGGGGTGGCGCGCGGCTGACCGCGATCACGCCCGAACCGGCCAATGACACGCCCGGTGCGCGGCACGATGGCAAAACCCTGTCGCGCGCCGGTCTGGCAGTGACCTATGCCGGGTTGCTGGGCGTCGAAGCGGTGGCCAGCGACGTGTTGGAAGCGATGACAACCTCGTCGGCGCAGGGCCCTGCCGCACAGCCGCAGCGGCTGGCTGACGGGCTAACCGCGGCGGGCCTGCTGGCGAAGGTCGAGACCGCAGGAACCTTGACCGATGATCTGTGGCCGGCGCTGGCACAGATGACATCGGGGCAGTTCGTTCTGGTGCTGTCACAGGCGCGCGGCGATCTGGTGATCTATGATGTCACCTGCACCGACAACCGCGCCATCGTGCCCCTGTCCGAGTTCCAGCCCTATTTCACCGGCTGTCTGGTCCGGGCCGAGGCCGACATCCAGTCGCTGGAGCAGGCCCATATGCCCACACAGATGGCGCCGCACTGGTTCTGGGGCGAATTCGCGCGCTTTCGCCGACCCTTTGCCGAGGTGGCGCTGGGGTCGTTCGTGGCCAACCTGCTGGCGGTGTCGGTCGCGCTGTTCTCGCTGCAGGTCTATGACCGCGTGATCCCGCATCAGTCCGAGGCAACACTGTGGGTGCTGGCAATCGGCGCGATGATCGCCCTGCTGATGGAAGCTGCGCTGAAGATCGCGCGCGCCCGGCTGATCGACGGTGCAGGGCGGCAGATCGAGCTGAACGTGCAGCAACTTCTCATGGCGCGTATCCTGGGCATGCGGTCGGATGCGCGCGGGCGTGCGCCGTCGCAACTGTTCAGCTCGATGCGCGAATTCGGCTCGGTGCGCGAGTTCTTTACCGCCTCGACCGTGTCATCGCTCGCGGATATTCCGTTCATCTTTGTCTTTCTGCTGCTGGTGGCGTCGATCGCGGGCAACGTGGTCTGGGTGCTGGTGGCGGGCGCGGTGCTGATGGTGGTGCCGGGGTTCTTTCTGCAAAAACGCATGATGCGGCTGACGCAGGAAACCCAAGGCGCATCCGCCAAGGCCGGTCGGCTGCTGCACGAGGCGGTGTTCGAGCTGGACACGATCAAGACCCAGCGCGCCGAGGACCGGTTCAACCGTGTCTGGACGGAACTGTCGGCTCTGTCGGCGCTGAAATCCAGCGAGCAGCGCAAGCTGGCCTCGACCCTGACATTCTGGGCGCAGGGGGTGCAGCAGGTCACCTATGTTGGGGCGGTGATCACCGGCACGTATCTGGTCTTTTCGGGCGACTTTACCGTCGGGTCGATCATTGCCGTGGGTATCCTGACCAGCCGCACACTGGCGCCGCTGACACAACTGGCCGGCACGATGGCGCGCTGGGGCAACGTGAAGACCGCGCTGGACGGGCTGGACGGGATTGCCCATGCGGCGCAGGACGCGGATGCCACGCGCAGCTATCTGCGGCGCGAAACCCTGCGCGGTGCCTTCACCCTGCGCGAGGTGCAGTTTCGCTATGACGACGACGGCGCGCCGACGCTGGACATTCCCGCGCTGCAAATTCAGGCGGGGCAGAAACTGGCCGTGCTGGGGGCCAACGGCTCGGGCAAGTCCACGCTGCTCAAACTCTTGTCGGGGCTTTACGCGCCCGAGCGGGGCACCGTTCTGATCGACGGGACCGACATGGCCCAGATCGAGCCGCGCGACCTGCGCCGCCTTGTGGGCTATCTGGGGCAGGACGTGCGGCTGTTCGCCGGCAACCTGCGCGACAACCTGAACCTCAACCTGATGGAGCGTGACGACGAACGCCTGCTGCGCGCGCTGGACTTCGCAGGGCTGGGCCCGTTCGTGAAATCGCACCCCAAGGGGCTGGATCTGGACATCCGCGACGGCGGGCAGGGCCTGTCGGTGGGGCAGCGCCAGTCGATCGGCTGGGCGCGGCTGTGGTTGCAGAACCCGGCGATCTGCCTGCTGGACGAACCCACGGCGGCGCTGGATCAAACGCTGGAAAACACGCTGGTCAGCCGGTTGAAGGACTGGCTGGACGGGCGCACGGCGATCATCGCCACCCACCGCGTGCCGATCCTGTCGCTGACCGACCGCACGATGATCCTGCAAAACGGGCGAATGGTCGTCGATGGCCCGCGTGATCAGGTTCTGGCCCACCTGGCCGCGACGAAGGGGGCATAGACGATGGCGACCTCCAGCACCAATCTGGCCAGCCAGTTGAACCAGAAGATGAAGGGACCATCGCTGATCGTGTGGCTCTGCGCGGCCTCGGTCTGGTTCTTCGTGATCTGGGCGGCCTTTGCCTGGGTCGACGAGATCGTGCGCGCCGAGGGCGAGATGATCAGCTCGTCCCGGCCACAGATCATCCAGAACCTCGAAGGTGGCATCCTGGCCGAACTGATGGTCCGGGAGGGCGATATCGTCCAGCGCGGCGATATGCTGGCGCGGTTGCATGGCACGCAGTTCCGGTCCTCGGTCGATGAGATCGGCGAGCAGATCAGCGCGCTGGAGATCCGCCGCCTGCGGCTGGAGGCGGAGCTGGCGGGACAGTTCGATTTCGCGGTGCCGGAAGCCCTGGCGCAAAGCTCGCCCGATATCGTGGCGTCGGAACGCGCGCTGCTGAAGGCGCGGCAATCGGACTACGTCAAAAGCAGCGAAGGCGCGCAAAAGGTGCTGGAGCAGGCGGCGCAGGAACTGGCGCTGATGGAGAACCTGCTGGAGAAAAAGGTTGTCGCCCTGATCGAGGTGACCCGCGCGCGCAAGACCCATGCCGATGCGCGCGCCCGCTATGATGAGGTGGTGACGCAGACCGAGCTGGAGCGCGCGCAGGACTATTCCGACACGCTGAAAGAACTGGCGACGCTGCGGCAGAACCTGAAATCCAGCCAGGATCAGTTGAACCGCACCGTGCTGGTGGCCCCGCTGCGCGGCATCGTGAACAACCTGTCGGTAACGACGATTGGCGGCGTGGTGCGCCCCGGCGAAGAGATATTGCAGATCATCCCGCTTGACGAGGAACTGTATGTCGAGGCGCGGGTGAAGCCCGAGAACATCGCCAACATCCGCCGGGGGCAGGAGGCGACGATCAAGCTGTCGGCCTATGACTACACCATCTTCGGCACGCTGAAGGGACGTGTGGATTTCATCTCGGCGGACACGTTCAAGGACGAGCGCGCCCGCGACCCCGATGCCTCGGCGCATTACATGGTGACGCTGCGGGTGGACATGAGCCAGCTGACCGACCGGCAGGCCAGCGTCGAGATCCGCCCCGGCATGCAGGCCGCCGTGGAGCTGCACACCGGGCAGAAGACTGTCCTGCAATACCTGCTGAAACCGCTGTACAAGTCGCGCGAGGCGCTGCGCGAGCCATGAGATCGCGGCGCCGGGCCTGACCCGAAGGAGCGGCTGCGCCGCGCTGGTTTCCGGAGCCTGTGGTGCGGTGGGTGCGATTCTGCGCAAGGTCTGCACCTGTGACGCGCGCCGGATTTGAGTTTATCTTGCAAGATGAAGGGGTCAGGTGTCGATCCAGATCGTCACCGGCCCGTCATTGACCAGCGCCACCTGCATATCCGCGCCAAACTGGCCGGTCTGAACCGGGATGCCTTGCGCGGCAAGACTGGTGGCGAAATGCCGGTACAGGCGGTCGCCCTCATCCGGTGCGGCGGCGGCAGAAAATCCGGGGCGGTTGCCGCGTGAGGTGTCGGCGGCAAGGGTGAACTGGCTGACCACCAGTGCTGCACCCCCGATATCAAGCAGCGAGCGGTTCATCTTGCCCGCGTCGTCCTTGAAAATGCGCAGCTTGGCGATCTTCGCGGCCAGCGCATCCGCCTGTTGCGCGCCGTCGCCCTGCATGGCGCAGACAAGGATCAGCAGCCCCGGGCCGATCTGGCCGATGGTGGCATCGTCCACCGTGACGATGGCCTGCGAGACCCGCTGGATCAGGGCCCGCATCAGGGCTTGCCCGGCTTGACGCGGTTGACATGGCCCATCTTGCGGCCCGGCTTGCACGCGGTCTTGCCGTAAAGATGCAGGGCGGCGTGGGGTTCGCGGGCCATGGCGGGGATGCGGTCGATGTCATCGCCGATCAGGTTCTCCATCACCACATCGGAGTGGCGCATCCCATCGCCAAGCGGCCAGCCGGCAATGGCGCGGATATGCTGTTCGAACTGGTCCACGGCGCAGCCATTCTGCGTCCAGTGGCCCGAGTTGTGCACGCGTGGGGCGATCTCGTTCACGATCAGTCCCTGGGGCGTCACGAACAGCTCGACCCCCAGAACGCCGACATACTCCAGCGCGTTCAGGATGCGCGCAGCCAGCAGCACCGCATCGCTGCGTTGTGTCGGCGTCAGGCGCGCAGGCACGGTTGTGCTGCGCAGGATGCCGCCCTCATGCACGTTCTCGCCCGGATCGAAACAGGCGACCGAGCCATCGAGCCCGCGCGCGGCGATCACCGACACTTCGTGCGTGAACTCGACAAACCCTTCCAGGATCGCGGCGGATCCGGCCATGTCGTCCAGCGCCTGACCGGCCTCATCCGGGGACATGATCCGCGCCTGCCCCTTGCCGTCATAGCCAAGGCGGCGGGTCTTGAGGATCGCGGGCGTGCCGATGCTCTCCAGCGCCGTGCCCAGATCATCAGCACTGTCCACCGCGGCATGGGGCGCCGTTTGCAGGCCCAGCCCGGTCAGGAATTCCTTTTCGGTCAGCCGGTCCTGGCTGATGCGCAGCGCCTCGCGGCCCGGGCGGATGGGCCGCAGGGTTTCGATGATGTCCAGCGCCGAGGTCGGGATGTTCTCGAACTCGTAGGTGACGACATCCACCGCCTGCGCAAAGGCGCGCAGGGCCTCGGCGTCGTCATACCCGGCCTGGAAATGATAGTTGGCGACGTGGCTGGCCGGACAATCACCGCCCGGTTCAAAGATGCAGGTCTTGAACCCAAGACGGCTGGCGGCGACCGACAGCATGCGCCCCAACTGCCCACCGCCGAGGATGCCGATGACCGCGCCGGTGTGCAAGGGATCAGTCATTGCTGGGCACCTGCGGGATCGAGGCCGACAGCGCCGCGCGCCAGTCGTCCAGCCGTTGGGCAAGATCCGCGTCGTGCATGGCCAGCATCTGCGCCGCCATCAGCCCGGCATTCTTGGCCCCGGCCCCACCGATCGCCATCGTGGCCACCGGAAAGCCGCGTGGCATCTGCAGGATCGAATACAGGCTGTCCACACCCGACAGCGCCTTGGTCTGCACGGGAACGCCGATCACCGGCACGCGGGTTTTCGACGCCATCATGCCGGGCAGATGCGCCGCCCCGCCGGCGCCGGCAATGATCACCTGCAATCCGCGCTCGACGGCGGTCTTGCCATATTCCCACAGCCGGTCAGGCGTGCGATGGGCCGAGACGATGCGCGCCTCGTAGGGCACGCCAAGCTCGTCCAGGATATCCGCCGCCTCTTTCATCGTGGGCCAGTCCGATTGACTGCCCATGATGATGCCAACCTTGATGTCCACCATGCCCGCGCCCCTTCGCCGTGAATGAGACGCGCACTATACGAAAGGCGCGGGGTTAGGCAATGATATCCGGGTACAGACGATCCTCGATCAGGGCGATGCGGTCCTTGAGCAGCAGTTTGCGCTTTTTCAAACGTTGCAGGGTCAGCTGATCCGCCGTTGCGCGATCCTGCAGGGCGCGGATCGAATCGTCCAGATCGCGGTGTTCGCGGCGGAACACTTCCAGTTCCACGCGCAGCACCTCGTCGGTCTTCATAGCGATATCGCTGGCAAAATCCGAATGGGCGTTCATCACAGGTGATTCCGTTGCTTGCGAGAGGTTTCTTAACATACTGAAAAACCGGGTTTTCGCAAAGCCCTTGCGGGATTGCGGAACAGCCCCCATATTTTTGATGACTCGGGATTGCCGCAACAGGGATGCCGGGACGGACTGTCGCTTAGATCAAGGACGTGTCGATGACAAAACTTACACTCGGGTCACACCCGTACCTTCTGGGCTTCGAACAGTTGGAGCGGTTGCTGGAGCGCACTGCGAAATCCGGCAACGAAGGCTACCCGCCTTTCAACATCGAGCAGACTTCGGACACATCATACCGCATCACGTTGGCGGTAGCGGGGTTTGCCGAATGCGATCTGAGCATTACCGTTGAAGACAAGCAACTGGTGATCCGTGGTCGTCAGGGCGACGACGGGGCCGACCGCGTGTTTCTGCACCGGGGCATTGCCGCGCGGCAGTTCCAGCGCAGCTTTGTGTTGGCCGACGGGGTCGAGGTGGGCGAGGCGTTGATGGAAAACGGCCTGTTGCACATCGACCTGACGCGCGCGCAGCCCGAAACGGTTGTGCAGACGATCAATATCAAAAGGGGGTAAGCGACATGGATGTGAAATTCGATTTCGACGCAGGACAGGGGGATCGCATCGTCTATGTGCGCCCTGTCGAAGTGGCCGATCTGCCGGATGAGTTGCAGGAAAAACTGGTCGGGACCAAGACGCTGTATGCCGTGCACGATGCCAACGGGCAGCAATTGGCACTGGTCAAGGACCGCAAGACGGCCTTTGTTCTGGCCCGGCAGAACGATCTGTCGCCAGTGACCGTGCACTGATCCTTGCCGGACGATCCGGGCGGGACAGCGGCAGGTGCCGTAGGTCTGATATGTGAAAAAAGCCCGGTCTTGCGACCGGGCTTTTCGAGTCATGAATTCCGGATCAGTTGCCGGTGATCAGACCCATGCTTTCCAGCGTCAGGATCACCTGATGCGCGCAGTTATCAACCTCGACATTCTCGGTCTCGACGCGCAGTTCGGGGTTCTGGGGTTCCTCGTAAGGATCTGAAATCCCGGTGAACTCCTTGATCTTTCCCGCGCGCGCCAGCTTGTACAGGCCCTTGCGGTCACGGCGCTCGCATTCCTCGACCGACGTGGCGACGTGCACCTCGATAAAGGCGCCATACTGTTCGATCATCTCGCGCACGGCGCGGCGGGTGGCGGTGTAGGGCGCGATGGGCGCACAGATCGCAATGCCGCCGTTCTTGGTGATTTCCGACGCGACATAGCCGATGCGCTTGATGTTGATGTCGCGGTGCTCCTTGCTGAACCCCAGCTCTGATGACAGGTGCTTGCGCACGACGTCGCCATCCAGCAGCGTCACCGGACGCCCGCCCATCTCCATCAGCTTGACCATCAGAGCGTTGGCAATGGTGGATTTCCCCGAACCCGAAAGGCCGGTGAAGAACACGGTAAAGCCCTGCTGGCTGCGTGGTGGCGAGGTCCGGCGCAATTCCTTGACCACCTCGGGGAACGAGAACCACTCGGGGATCTCCAGACCCTCGCGCAGACGGCGGCGCAGTTCCGTGCCCGAGATGTTCAGGATCGTGACATTCTCGCGATCCTCGATCTCGTCATTGGGCTCGTATTGCGCGCGTTCCTGCACATAGACCATGTGTTTGAAATCGACCATCTCGATGCCGATTTCGTCCTGATGGGTGCGGAACAGATCCTGCGCATCATAGGGACCGTAGAAATCCTCGCCCGCGCTGTTCTTGCCGGGGCCTGCATGGTCCCGGCCCACGATCAGGTGGGTGCAGCCGTGGTTCTTGCGGATCAGACCGTGCCACACGGCCTCGCGCGGGCCGGCCATGCGCATCGCCAGGTTCAGCAGGCTCATCGTGGTGGTGGCCTGCGGGTACTTGTCCAGAACCGCCTCGTAGCAGCGCACGCGGGTGAAATGATCGACATCGCCGGGCTTGGTCATGCCGACGATGGGATGGATCAGCAGGTTGGCCTGCGCCTCGCGGGCGGCGCGGAATGTCAGTTCCTGATGCGCGCGGTGCAGCGGGTTGCGGGTCTGGAAGGCGACGACCTTGCGCCAGCCCAGCTTGCGGAAATAGGCGCGCAATTCGTTGGGGGTGTCGCGACGGGCGCGGAAATCATAATGCACGGGCTGCTGGATGCCGGTGACAGGGCCGCCCAGGTACACGTTGCCCGCCTGATTGTGCAGATAATAGACCGCCGGATGCGCCTGGTCGTCGGCCCCGAACACCTTTTCGGCCTCGCGCGCCTTGTCGGGTGTCCAGCGGTCGGTCACGGTCATGGTGGCAAGGATCACGCCTTCCTGGTCGCGCAGGGCGATGTCCTGACCCAGTTCGACGCCGTCGGCAAATTCTTCGGACACGTCCAGCGTGATCGGGATCGGCCAAAGCTGGCCATCGGCAGTGCGCATGTCCTCGACCACGCCGTTGTAATCCGCCTCACTCTGGAACCCTTTCAAAGGAAAGAACCCGCCGTTCATCAGCAGTTCCAGATCGCAAACCTGGCGCGGGCTCAGATCCCAGCTGATCAGGTCGGCCGCCTCCAGCTTCATCTTCTGGGCGCTTTCGTAGCTGACATAGAGTTCTGGAATGGGGGCGAGGTTTGGAATGTTCATTTCGGCTCTCTTCTTCCTAATCGGTCTTCTAATGGTGTATCAGGGTTTCGCGCAGCCCATAGTCCCGCATGCAGGGGATTGGCAAGACAGGCGGCACGACTTTCACGCGAAGGCGGGCAAAATCCCGCCTTCTGTTGCTTTGCAGTAGCAAATTCGCCCGAACCGTGCGATTTTCCGCCCAGTTCGGGAGGGTCCGGCCTGCGCGGTCCGGGGCGGGGTCACGCCTCGTGCTCGGCCAGAAACTTCTCCGCATCCAGCGCGGCCATGCAGCCCATTCCGGCGCTTGTGACGGCCTGACGATAGATGTGGTCGGTCAGATCACCCGCGGCAAAGACGCCCGGAATGCTGGTGCGGGTGGTGCCCGGTTCGACCCGGACGTAACCGCCGTTGTGCAGTTCCAGCTGGTCCTTGACCAGCTCGCTTGCGGGCGCGTGGCCGATGGCGATGAACACGCCCTTGCACGGAATCTCGGTGACAGCGCCGGTATCCACATGCCTGACGCGCACGGATTCGACCCCCTTGGGCATGTCGGTTCCCACAACCTCGTCCAGGGTGTGATGCCACAGCGTTTCGATCTTGGGATGCTTGAACAGCCGGTCCTGCAGGATCTTTTCCGCGCGCAGCTCGTCGCGGCGGTGGACCAGCGTGACCTTGCTGGCGAAATTCGTCAGGAAAAGCGCCTCTTCGACGGCGGTGTTGCCGCCGCCGATCACAACGATCTCTTGCCCGCGATAGAAGAACCCGTCGCAGGTGGCGCAGGCCGACACGCCAAAGCCCTTGAACGCCTCTTCGCTGTCCAGACCCAGCCATTTCGCCCGCGCACCGGTGGCCAGGATGACCGCATCGGCGGTATAGGTCGTGCCACTGTCGCCCTTTGCCGTGAACGGACGCTGCGACAGATCAAGCGAGGCGATGATGTCGCCCACGATCTCGCACCCCATCGCCTTGGCGTGGTCCTGCATCCGCACCATCAGGTCGGGGCCCTGCACTTCGGTGTCGCCGGGCCAGTTCTCGACCTCGGTGGTGGTGGTCAACTGGCCGCCGGGCTCGATCCCCTGTACCAGGACCGGCTCCAGCATGGCGCGGCTGGCATAGACCCCGGCGGTGTATCCCGCAGGCCCCGATCCGATGATCAGAACCTTGGTGTGGCGTGTGTCGGACATGGGTGTTCCTTTCGCGTCAAAGACATGCGTTGCAGGCGATATAAAGCCCGGGCGCGCAAGGGGAAAGGGGGGACACCGCCGCACAGGAAATAGCCGTTTGCCATGAAGATCATGAAAGGATATTGCGCAAGCGCGAAACATTGTTGCGCACATTGGCGCAGGTGCTATAACAAACCGCCGCTTCAGGAGGACACACATGGCTGGATCGCGACTCGATCCCATCGACAGGAAAATCCTGGCCGAATTGCAGGCGGATGGGCGCATGACGAATGTCGAGCTTGCCAAGCGCGTGGGCATCTCTGCGCCGCCCTGCCTGCGCCGCGTGCGCACGCTGGAAGATGCGGGATACATCCGTGGCTATCACGCCAAGGTGGATGCGCGCGAACTGGGGTTCGAGGTGCAGGTGTTTGCCATGGTCGGGCTGCAAAGCCAGGCCGAGGCGGATCTGAGCCGCTTTGAACAGCGCTGCCGCGACTGGCCGCTGGTGCGCGAGTGCCACATGCTGAACGGCGAGGTCGATTTCATCCTGAAATGCGTGGCCCCCGACCTGTCCACTTTCCAGAGCTTTCTGACCGAGGAACTGACCGCCGCCGAGAACGTGGCCAGCGTCAAGACCAGCCTTGTGATCCGCGGTGCCAAGGACGATCCCGGCGTGCCCTTCGAGGTGCTCGAGGCGCGGCTGGCGCGCAGCGCCTGACCAAGCCGGTCAGGCGGCGGGGCTTGCGTCCATGTCCAGCCCGGGCAGGTGCGGATAGGCCAGCGGGCCAAAATCGCCCGGCTGGTCGATATGCGGAAACATCGCCAGAAACTGCGCCAGTTCCTGTGTCGACAGGTTGCAGCGCAGGCTGCCGCCGGGGTGAAAACACTCCATCGCCAGCCCGCCGACACGCATGGTGGCGTGAACGGGCAGGACAAGATGATACAGCTGCACGCCGCTGGCGGGCGTGACGGCAAAGGCGGCCATCCCGTCGCCGATGGCCGCCACCGGCACCAGCGCCTCCGAGCGGGCGCCACCCGTCGGGCGGTTGCGCGCGCGGTGCAGCACCCGCGCCGCCGGCCCAAGCAGCAGATCGCGCACCGGCCGCGACATGCCGAACCCGTCGGCCAGAACGCGCGTCAGCGTGCGGCACCGATCCTGCGCACTGGGCAGGCAGGTCAGGCTGCCACGCCACAACACGGGCAGGGCGCCATGCTCGACGGTCAGCACCGCGTCACCGGGCAGGATATCCTCGACAGGGACGGGGCCGCCCGGAGTCTGGATCGGGGTGCCATGGGCAAAGGCGGCAAAGCAGTCTTCGAACAACTGCATGGCGGGGATGGCCAGAGTGGCCTGATCCACGTCACCGTTGCGGCGCAACCATGCGATTTCAGCGCGACGGCGCGGCGCGTCATCGCGGGCGATCGGCACAGGTGGCGTCAGGTGAGGGCTTTCTATGGTCATGCGGCACCTTGGACGTGTCAGGCGTGCTGTCGGCCCCCACCGGATACAGCATGCGGAATCTTGAAACATGATGCGACATAACCACGGGTTGTGTCAAAAAGCAGCGCAAATTGTACCCGTCCCGCCGCGCAATCGCCGCATGGGCAGGTGAAGTGTTTCCGCACATTCGACAACCACGCCATAATGTGATTCGTCACAAAAAAGGCCGCCCGGTTCTGGGCGACCTGTCGCGGCACTTGCACCGCGCAGTCCGGGGACGTTCCGGCACCCCGAGGGAGGTCGTTACGCCTGCCGCCGCTGTGGGCTGACAGGTTTGGCATCGCGCCGCGCAATCATCTCGGCCCGGCGACTGCCGCGCTGCCAGGGCAGGGCGGGTGTCTCTGTTGCCTTGGCGGTGTCTGTCACACCTTTGATCCAACGTCTGGTCTTTGTCATGCCCGGGTCTCCTGCCTTCTTGGCTGCCTGCGCGCCCTTGTGCTGCGCGCCTGTATCGTCGTTGGGAACAATATGGCGGCTGTTTGGGGCATTGTTTTGGCGGCCCCGTGCCCGTACCCGGTTTTTTTGGTGCCACTTTTCAAACAATCCGGGAGTGGCCGGAGCGATTGCGCAAGTTGCTGTTTTCAAAGGATTTGGTGCGATATCTGCCGCCAATGCAACGGCCACCGGCGGTATTGTTTCGCCCATGGGGGCGATTGCGCGGCCCGATTTGTGCCCGAATTACAGCCGGATCGCCGACAGATGCCGGCCATAGTCCGCCTCGCCGGCATGGGTGGTCCGGCGGTAGGAAAAGAATCGATCGGGATTGGAATAGGTGCAATGCCGCGTCCACTCGGCATGGCCCACCCCCGCCCCGCGCAGCCGGTGCAACCCGAAAGCGGGCAGATCGAACAGGTACCTGTCGCCCTCGCCGTTGACGAAAAAGCGTTGATATTGCGGGTCTTCGGCCATGAAATCCTCAAGGAATTCCGGCCCGACCTCATAGGCGCGCTGGCTGATCGTGGGGCCGATCACGGCGGCAATCCTGCCGCGCGCCGCGCCCAGCCGCTCCATCGCCTCGACCGTCGCCTCCAGCACGCCGTCCAGCGCCCCGCGCCAGCCCGCATGCGCCGCGCCCACCACGCCCGCGCGCGCATCGGCAAACAGCACCGGCTGGCAATCCGCGCTCAGCACTCCCAGCGCCAGACCGGGCGTGGCGGTCACCATTGCATCGGCGCGCGGTCTTGGCTCGGGCGGATTGTCCAGCGACACGGCCGTGGCGGAATGCACCTGATTGACGCTCACCAGCCGGTCAGGTGTCACCCCCATTGCCTTGGCCACCCTGGCACGGTTGATCAGCACGATTTCCGACTGATCCGTGCTGCCCTGCCCGCAGTTGAGCCCGGCAAACACGCCCGACGACGCCCCCCCGCGCCGGGCAAAGAACCCGTGCACAATGCCATGCAGCGCGTCCGAGGTGATGATATCCAGCGTCATGGCTCCAATCCCGGTGGCGGGGCGGCGGTGGCAGGGTAGACCCCCATCACCTTGAACACCGAACCCATTTCACCCGGGTGCGTCAAGCGTCGATGCGCGGCAACATGCGCATCCAGTGCCGTGCCGGTCATGCCGCGTGCCAGCGCCTGCGCGCGTGCGGTGATGCCCAGACGCTCCAGAAAAACGCCCTGCGCCGTCAATCGCGTGTGCGCGGCAGGGGCGGCGGCCCGCGCCAGCACCTCGAAATCCACATGCGCGGTCAGATCGGCCTTGCCGGGGGTGGCCAGCGGATCGACCGGCGCGTGACCCTGCACCGCCTGAAACGTGTCGCCCAGGCTGCGCCAGTCGCCATAATCCACGATCAGCGCGGCACCGCCGCGATCCGCGATCCGCGCACCGATCTGCTGCATAACCAACCCTGCGGCAGGGCAGTGCTCGACCACGTCACCGGGGCGTGTATCGTCCAGCCGGTATGCCAGCGCGGGATGATGCGTGTCCGTGCCCAGACCCATCACCAGCCGGTCGCCATCGGCCCCCACCATCCGCTCGGCCCAGCCCTGCGCGCTGCGCTGGAACTGCCGGATCGGCAGAGCGTCGAAAAATTCGTTGGCGATCAGCAGCAGCGCCCCTTCTGGCAAGGTCTCGACCCGATCGTGATGCGTCACATCCCAGCCCGCCAGCGCCTGCACCTGCCTGGCGCGCAGCACCGGCGAGGCCTCGACCAGATGCAGCCGCAGCGCCGCGTGAAACCCCGGCACGGACCGCGTGGCGCGCAGGGCATCCGCCATCAGCGTGCCGCGCCCGGGCCCCAGCTCGGCCAGCGTGACCGTCCCCGGCGCGCCCTGATCCAGCCAGCATTGCGCCAGGCACAGGCCCAGCAGCTCGCCGAACATCTGGCTGACCTCGGGCGCGGTGGTGAAATCGCCAGCAGCCCCCAACGGATCGCGCGTCGTGTAATAGCCCATGGTGGGATGCAGCAGCGCCTCGGCCATGAAATCGCTCAGGCGCATCGGCCCGTCCGAGGCGATCCGCGCCAGCAGATGCGCGCGCAGGCTCATGTTTCCGCGCTGGCCCTGACCCGGCCCCGGGCATAGAGGATCAGCGCCACGCCCACCACCACCATGGGCAGCGACAGAACCTGCCCCATGGTCAGCCCCACCTCACCGGCCCCGATCACGAATCCCATCGGGTTGTCGGGCGTGATGAACTGCGGATCGGCCTGCCGGAAGTATTCGACGACAAAGCGCGCCGCGCCATAACCCGCGATGAACACGCCGGTGACCTGCCCCGGCACCTTCAGCGCGCCGCGCCGATAGGCCAGCCACAGCATCAGCCCCAGCAGCACCACGCCCTCCAGCACCGCCTCGTAAAGCTGCGAGGGATGGCGCGCGCACAGGCCCACCACGCCCGGGCAATCCTGTGCCATGGGCTGCGGAAAGATCACGCCCCAGGGCAGGTCGGTTTGCCGTCCCCACAGCTCGCCATTGATGAAATTGGCGATCCGTCCCAGCATCAGCCCCACCGGCACCCCCAGCGCAATCGCATCGCCCGCCGCCAGCCGCGGGATGCCTTGCGCGCGGGTATACAGCCAGCCGGCGACCACAACGCCCAGAAATCCGCCGTGAAACGCCATGCCGCCCTGCCAGACCATCAGGATCTCGGCCGGGTTCTGCAGGTAATAGGCCGGCTGATAGAACAGCACGAACCCCAGCCGCCCGCCCAGAACGATTCCGATGATGATCCAGGTCAGCAGATCCTCGACCTGCCTGCGGTCCATCGGCGGGGTGTTGCCTTGCCACAACCCGGGCCGCGCCAGCGCATGCAGCGAAATCCGCCAGGCGATGATGATGCCCGCGATATAGGCCAGCGCATACCAGCGCAGCGCAAATTCGATCCCGAACAGGGAAATGGTGAAAAGCTCGGGCGAGATGTCGGGAAATGGGATGGCGGCCTGCATGTGCGTCCTCTTGCCTGTGTTGCAGGGCGCAAGTCAACCTTGTGGGCACGCCCCCCGTGGCCCATATAGGGTTCAAGTGTAACGGTGGAGAGCACAATGCAGTCCCGCAACAAGATTTTCGACGACCTGTCGCAACTGATGACCAACGCCATGGGCGTGGCCCAGGGCGCCCGGACCGAGGCCGAAACCGCGATGAAAAGCCTGATGGACCGCTGGCTGGCCGATCGCGATTTCGTCACCCGCGAGGAGTTCGAGGCCGTGCGCGCCATGGCCCAGAAAGCCCGCGAAGAGAACGAGGCGCTGCGCGCGCGTCTGGATGCGATGGACAAGCAGGGCTGACCCTGCCGTCCTTCACTGCAGCGCGAACAGCGACATCACGACCTGTGACGCCAACCGCGCCCCGCGCCCCACGAACAGCGTGGGGTTGACCCAGTCATAACGCGGATCGCCGGTTTCCAGCCGCGCATGGGTGCGCATGTAATAGCTGCCGGGGTCCACCTCCTCGCCGCGCGCGATGGCGGCCAGAACCTCGTCCGGCCCGTGGCGATAGCCGTAGTTGATGATCTCGATGGTCGCGCCGTCATGGGTTTCCATGGCATAGCGCGTGTCCAGTTCGGCCACGCCATTGCCCCAGATCGTCTGCCAGTCGGCCCCAAGATGCAGCAACCGGCCTGACAGGCGCGGCCCGGTCACATGACCGCCGACAATCGGAATGATCCGGCGCTGGCCCGCGCGCCCCGACCCCATCTCGCG
Source organism: Lacimonas salitolerans (assembly GCF_042677865.1). Lineage (NCBI taxonomy): Bacteria > Pseudomonadati > Pseudomonadota > Alphaproteobacteria > Rhodobacterales > Paracoccaceae > Lacimonas > Lacimonas salitolerans. Next base: position 50,256 of record NZ_JBHUDD010000001.1, read on the forward strand.
GATCGGGTCCAGATCGACATACAGATCGCAGACATGCGCCAGCACCGGCTGCGGCAGTTTCGGTGTGTGCGTCATTGGGGTCCCCTGCTTCATCTTGCCGGATAAACTCTCGCCGAAGGCATCCGCCGCTTCAACAACCGCCGCGCCGGACGATCACGCCAGCCGTGCAGCCCGCGGCCCGAGGCGCAGGGCGCAGCCCGGAGCCGAGACAACCTGTGCGCCTGAAAGGCGCTCATTTAAACAACCCGGTTCACACAAAAGGGCCGCCGGATCATCCCCGGCGGCCCTCTTCGATGTCAGCCTCAGCCGCCGTGCTTGACGATCAGCGCCTTGGCCTGTTCGATCAGGGCGCGGCCATCGATGCCCTTGGCATCCATGTCGGCCACCCAGCGGTCGATCACCGGTTCGGCCTTGGCCTTCCAGCGGGCAACCTCGTCGGTGTCCAGTTGCACGATGGTGTTGCCGGCCTCCACGGCCAGATCCCGCGCGGGCTTGTCGTAGTCCCACATCACCTGTGCTGCGAACTCCGACAGCGCCATGCCGGATTCCGCGTCGATGGCGGCGCGGATGTCCTCGGGCAGGCTGTCATACTTGTCGCGGTTCATCACGGTGATGATCGTCGCGGTATACAGCGACTCATCGCCCGAGAATTCGACGTGATGATCCACCAGTTCCGACAACCGGATCGCGGCGGTCACTTCCCACGGGATCACCGTGGCGTCGATCACGCCCTTGGACATCGCCTCGGGAATGGCGGGCAGGGGCATGCCCACGGGGGTCGCGCCCAGTTCGCCCAGCATGTCCGAGATCACGCGGGTCGGGCCGCGCAGCTTCTTGCCTTCCATGTCCTCCAGCTTGGTGATGGGGGATTTGGAATGGATCATGCCCGGCCCGTGCACCCATGCGCCCAAGACCTTGACGTTGCTGTATTCCCCGTCCTGAAGCTCGGTTTCGACAAGGTCCTGAAACGCCTTGGACGTGGCGATCGGGTTGGTCATCATGAAGGGCAGTTCGAACACTTCGGTCTTGGGGAACCGCCCCGGCGTGTAGCCCACGACTGTCATGATGATGTCGGCCACGCCGTCGATCGCCTGATCCATCAGATCCGGCGGACGCCCACCCAGGGCCATCGCGTCGTAATGCTCGATCTTGACCTTGCCGTCGGTGCGCGCCTCGATGCGCTCGGCCCATGGTTTCAGGATATGCGCGGGCACGGGCGCGGGGGGGGGCAGGAACTGGTGCAGGCGCAGCGTCACCTCCTGCGCGGCGGCGATCCCGGGCATCAGCCCCAGTGCCAGCGCGGCGGCCGCCACGGATTTCATCAGATAACGTCGTTTAATGTTTCCTCCCTGGGGTTTGGCCGGTTGATCCGACCGCTGAGCAAATGGTTATCCAAGATAACTATTATGTCCAGAAATTAATTCAGCACCACCGGCAGGCTGCGTGGCCCGCGAAAGCCGAAACCGGTAAAGGCCACCTTGCCCGCATCGGCCAGTTCCATGTTCGGAAAGCGCTCGAACAGCATCGGCAGCAATATATTGGCCAGCATCCGCCGCGCGATATGGGTGCCCTGGCAGAAATGCGGCCCATTGCCAAAGGCCTGATGCGGGGTCTTGGCGCGGAAGATGTCGAACAGGTGCCCGTTCTCGAACACCGCCTCATCGTGATTGGCCGAAGCTTGCGAGGTCATCACCGTATCGCCCTTGGGAATCACGAATCCGCCGATCTCGACATCCTCCTTGGCGACGCGGCTGGACACCTGGATCGGCGCAACCCAGCGCACGCCTTCCTCGAAGGCCTGCGTCCACAACCCGTCGCGCTTGCAGGCGTCGAACTGGTCGGGGTTGGACAGCAGGCCATAGATGATGGTCAGCGCGGCATCGCGCGGCTCGTTGATGCCGCCGCCGATGGCGATCTTGATGTTGCTGTGGATCTGGCTTTGCGCGATCGGGTCCTCGGCATTGACCATGACCGACAGTGCGCTCTGATCCGGTTCGGCCCGGTGCCTGTCGGCAGCGGTGATGAACACCGCGTCCATCTCGTCATTGGCCCTGTCACATTCGGCGAACAGCGCCGGATCCCAGCCGAAATTGCCCGCCCCGTCGATCAGGATCTGGCTCCAGCGTTGCATTGTGTGGGCATCGACCTCGGGGATGCCCAGCAGATGCGACAGGCAGGCGGCGGCATAGGGGCCGGTCAGGTCGGTGAACAGGTCCACCGTTTCGCCACGGGGCAGGGCGGCCACGTAGTCTTCGGCGATCCGGGTATAGGTCGGCGTCCAGCACTGGTTGATGTTGCGCCCGGAAAAGGCCGGAGCCATCGCGCCGCGCTCGCGGGCGTGCTCCTCGCCATCCTTGCGCATCAGCGTGTGGGCGCGAAAGGCGCGCTGCATCGGCGTGTCGGGGTCGTTGGTGGAAAACAGTTCGGGCGAATCCTTGACCCACTTGGTGTGCTCGGCTCTGGTCAGCAGGGTGCGCCCCAGCGCCTTGACGTGCAGCACCGGCGTTTCCCGCCGCAGTCGCGCGTAGACGCTGTAGGGATCACGCACCATCTGCGGAATGGTGATGGTGTCGTCGACGGGCGCGTGCGGCATTTGTGTGGTGATGGTCACTGATCCCTCCCCTGATCCATGATCCGCCCAGGATAGGGGCAGGGGTTGCCATCTGGCAATCCGATGGATTTGATGGGCTGCATCGGAAATCCTGATGGAGGAGGCAGGATGGACGCCTATTCGGTCGATTTCGCGGCGCTGCGGGTGTTGCGGCTGGTGCATGCGCATGGCTCGTTCACCCGCGCGGCCGAGGCGCTTGACACCACGCAAAGCGCTGTCAGCTACACGATCGAGCGCCTGCGCCGGGCGTTTGACGATCCGTTGTTCGTGCGCCAGGGTGCCGGCATCGTGGCCACCGACCGCTGCGACGAGATCGTGGCCGAGGCCGCGCGGATGCTGGACCGCTTTGCCGCGCTGAGCGCGCCGCGCGGGTTCGACCCCGGCCGGGCCGAGGCGGCGGTGACGATCAGTTGCAACCATTACGAACGGGTGACGGTTGTGCCCTGGCTGATGCATGCCCTGCGCGCCCAGGCGCCCGGCCTGCGGCTGCACATCATTTCCAGCACCGTGCGCGGCAAGGAGCAGTTGAGCCGGGGCGAAAGCGATCTGCTGATCGGGCCGATCCGGATCGAGGATGCAGGGTTTTTCCGACGCCGGCTGATGGAGGATATCTATGTCTGCGTGATGGACCCGGCCAACCCGCTGGCACGGGGCGGGCTGGATGCGGCGCGGTTCACCGCGGTCCCGCAGGCGGTGGTGACATACGGGGGCAACTGGCGCTCGGCCTGGCTGGTCGAGATGGAGCGGGCGGGGGCTGTGCCCAACATGGTGGCCGAACTGCCCAGCCCCGCGAACCTGCCGCAACTGCTGACCGGTACCGACCTGATCGCCACGGTGCCCGCCCGCGTGGCGCGGGGTTTCGGCCCCGGGCTGGCGGTGTGCGAGTGCCCGTTCCCGGCCCCGTTCGGGATCGACCTGTACTGGACCGGGCGCACCCACGAGGCACCGATGCACAAATGGCTGCGCGGCCTGATCGCGCAGGCGGCAACCGAGGTGTGAGTGACTGCCGTCGGAAATGGGTCGTGCCGCTGGCACGACGCAGGCTTTGCGCGGCCCTTGCGGGCCACGCCGTGTCAGGGGGGCGCTGCCCCCCTCTTGGCCCGATGGGCCAATTCACCCCCCGGAGTTTACCTGGCAAGATGAAGCTGGACCAGTTCAGGAGTGCGCCGGTTCGGCGGGTCCGGGGAAGTGGCAGGCGACCTGATGGCCGGCCACGGTTTCCAGCGCGGGCTGGGTGGCGCGGCAGAGGTCCTGCGCGCGCGGACACCGCTCGACAAAGGCGCAGCCCCTGGGCGGGTTGAGCGGGCTTGGAGGGTCGCCGCTGATCTTCAGCGGGCGCACATAGCCGCGCGATTTGCGGCGGGCAAGGCTGGGTGCGGCGGACAAAAGCGCCTGTGTGTAGGGGTGTTGCGGGTTGTCGAACAGGGCGGTGCGGCTGCCCATCTCGACGATCTTGCCCAGATACATCACGGCCACGTCGTCGCAGACGTGGCGCACCACGCCGAGGTCATGGCTGATGAACAGGTAGGACAGACCCAGTTCGGTCTTGAGCCGGGCCAGAAGGTTCAGGATCTGCGCCTGGATCGCCACGTCGAGCGCCGAGACCGGTTCGTCGCAGACCAGCAGGCGCGGATTGGTGGTCAGCGCCCGCGCGATCGAGATGCGCTGGCGTTGCCCGCCCGAGAACTGGTGCGGAAACAGGCTGAGCTGATCGGGGCGCAGGCCGACCAGCCGGAACAGCTCGGTCACGCGGGCACGGCGTTCGGCGGCTGTGCCGATGCCCATCAGGTCCAGCGGTTCGCGCACGATGTCGGCCACCCGGGCGCGCGGATTGAGGCTGCTGTAGGGGTCCTGAAAGATAAGCTGCACGTCACGGCGGCGCTGGCGCATGTCCTCGTCGCTCAGCTCCAGCAGATCCTGGCCGTCGAAGATTACCTTGCCGTTCGCGGCGGGCACCAGCCGGATCGCTGCCATCGCGGTGGTGGTCTTGCCCGAACCGGATTCGCCCACGATCCCCAGCGCGCGGCCCTGTTCGAGTGTGAACGAGACCTCGCGCACCGCTTCGAGATACCGGCGCGGCCCGAAGATCGACGCCTTGGGCATGGCGAAACGCACGGTCAGGTCCTGCACGTCCAGAAGGGCGGTCATATCCGGCCCTCCTGAACGGCGTGGCAGGCGGCGGGGTGATGGCCGTGGTCGATCAGCGCCGGTTTCTCGCGCAGGCAGCGGGCCTGGGCGTGATCGCACCGCTCGGCAAAGGCGCAGCCCTGCCCCAGCAGGTGCAGCGGCGGCACGACGCCGGGGATTTCGCGCAGCTTGTCATCGTCCTTGCCAAGGGCCGGGATGCACGAGATCAGGCCACGGGCATAGGGGTGCTGGGGGTGGTCCAGCACATCGTCGGCGCGGGCCTCTTCGATCACGCGGCCAGCATACATCACCGCGACGCGGTCGGCCATTTCGCTGATCGCACCCATGTCATGGGTGATCAGCACGATGGCAGCACCGAAATCACGCTGGATCTCGTTCAGCAGGTCGAAAATCTGCGCCTGCACGGTGACATCCAGCGCGGTGGTGGGTTCGTCCGCGATCAGCACCTTGGGCCGACAACTGACGGCCATGGCGATCATCACGCGCTGGCGCATGCCGCCCGACAACTGGTGCGGATAGTCGCGCGCGCGGGTGTCGGGGCTGGGGATGCCCACACGGTCGAGCAGGGCAATGGCATCGCGGAACGCGCGGTCGCGGCTGACGTTCTGGTGCAGTATGATCGCCTCGGCGATCTGGTCGCCCACGGTGAAGACGGGGTTCAGGCTGGTCATCGGCTCCTGAAAGATCATCGCCACCTCGGCCCCGCGCAGCTGGCGCAGCCGGGCGTCGCTGGCACCCACCAGGTCTTCGCCGTTCAGGCGGATCGATCCGCCCGCAATGCGCCCGGGCGGCATCGGGATCAGCCCCATGACCGACAGGGCGGTGATCGACTTGCCGCAGCCGGATTCACCCACCACGCCCAGGGTCTCGCCCGCGTTCACGTGCATCGACACCGAATCCAGCGCGGTGACCTGCCCGTGACGGGTGTTGAAGGTGACGTTCAGGTCCTCGATTTCCAGCAGGGCCATCAGCGTTCCCTCAGTTTGGGATTGAACGCGTCGTTCAGCCCGTCGCCGATCAGGCTAACGGAAAAGACGGTGAAAAAGATCGCAAGGCCGGGAAAGGTGACCGGCCACCAGGCATCTAGGATGTAATCGCGGTTGGCCCCGATCATCAGGCCCCAGCTCATCACGTTGGGATCGCCCAGGCCCAGAAAGGACAACCCCGCCTCGAACAGGATGGCGATGCCGATGGTCAGCGTGGCCGACACGATCAGCGGAGGCATAGCGTTGGGCAGGATCACGGTCCAGATGATGCGGCGGTTCCTGGCCCCGATGGCGCGGGCGGCGGTGACGTATTCCAGCTCCTTGATCTTGAGGAACTCGGCGCGGGTCAGGCGCGCGGTCTGGGGCCAGCTGACGACGCCGATGGCGATCGAGATGGTCCAGAGCGAGGGCGAGAACAGCGTGACCAGCACCATGGCGAACAGCAGCGCGGGCAGCACCTGAAAGAACTCGGTCACGCGCATCAGCAGGTTGTCGATCCACCCGCCGTAAAATCCCGACAGCGCGCCCAGGGTGACGCCGATCACCATCGTGATCATCGCCGCCGCGGCCCCCACCGCTAGGGTGGGGCCGCCGCCGGTCAGGATGCCCGCCAGGATGTCGCGGCCCAGGTAATCCGTGCCCAGGGGACACTCGGGTGTCACGCCGGGGGCCTCGTGCGGGGCCCAGACGATTTCGAACGGATTGCCGGTGTAGATGAAGCTGCCATAGAGTGTGGCCAGCACAATCACCGTCAACATCGCCGTGCCCGCTAGTGCCGGGATGTTGCGGCGGAACATGCGCCACGCCTCGCGTGCGGGGCTCTGGGCCTTGTAGGTGTCGGTCGGATCACTCATTCCGCGCTGTGCTCCTTCCTCTCTCTGGAAATATCCCGGGGGGTTTGGGGGGCTGGCCCCCCATTTGGTCCTGTGGTTTGGGGGGCTGGCCCCCCATTGGTCCTTTGGTTTTAAGGGCCAACCAGGCATGGGGCGGTGGAACTGTTTGACAGGTGCGGATCATCNTGGGGCGGTGGAACTGTTTGACAGGTGCGGATCATCACCGCCCCCGCAGTCGCGGGTCGGCCAGACGGTAGCTCACATCGGTCAGCAGGTTGGCCACCACCACCATCGCGCTGGCAAAGAACAGCACGCCCATGATGGTCGGGTAATCGCGGCGCAGGATGGAATCGAACGCCAGCCGCCCCATGCCGGGCCAGTTGAACACGGTCTCCACCAGCAGCGCGCCCGAAATCAGGTTGCCGAATTGCAGCCCCGCCACCGTCAGGATTGGCAGGGCGGCATTGCGCAGGGCGTGCTTGAACAGCACCGATTTCTCGGATGCGCCCTTGGCCCGCGCGGTGCGGATGTAGTCCGATCCCAGCACCTCGAGCATCGAGGCGCGCGACAGCCGGGCGTATTGCGCCAGGTAGATGATGGCCAGCGTGAAGGCCGGCAGCACCAGGTGATGGGCGATGTCCAGCGCCTGAACCAGCGGCCCGGCATCGCGCAGACGCACCGATTGCATGCCCTCGACCGGAAAGATCGGCAGCATGCTGGCAAACAGGATGATCAGCATGATCCCGGTCCAGAACACCGGCACCGCATAGCCCACCGTGGCAAAGACCGAGACAAAACCGCTGAGCACGCCATTGGGCTTGCGCGCGGCGACGACACCCAGAAACACGCCCAGCAGGATCGACAGGATCTGTGCCACGATCACCAGCAGGATGGTCGGGCCGATGCGGTGCCCGATCAGGCTGGCCACAGACTGGTTGAAAAAGAAGCTCTGACCCAGATCGCCGCGCAGCACGTTGCCGATATAGATCGCCAGCTGTGTCACGACCGGCTTGTCCAGACCGTATTCCTGCCGGATGCTGTCCAGCATTTCCTCGGTCGCGCCGCCCATTTCGCCCGCGATCACCACTGCGGGGTCGCCAGGTGCAAGACGGATCAGCATGAAGTTCAGGATCACCACGCAGAGCATCAGCACAAGGCCATAGCCGACGCGGCGCAGCACGTAGGAAAGCGTCATGTCAACCCCGGTGCAGGAATGGGGACAGGGCCGCGTGGTGCGGCCCTGTCCGGTGTCGGTTCGGTCACTCGGACCATTCCACCCTGTCCATCGGGTGCATTGCGCCCCAGATGCCGGTGGGTGCGTTCTGCAACCGCTTGTCATAGGCGGTGTGATAGGGCGTGGCATTGATGAAGTAGATCGGCACATCCTGCGCGATGATCTGCTGGAACTCGGAATACATCGCCTTGCGCTTGTCCTGGTCCAGCTCGATCGCGGCGTCGTTCAAAAGCTGATCGACCTGGTCGTTGCAATAGCTTTGGGTGTTCGACCAGATCACGCCCTGCCGGATGTTGTCGCACAGATAGGTGCGGTGCACCCCGATCACCGGGTCGCCCCAGTTGAACACCACGTCCATCGTCATCTCGAAATCATGCCCGCCGACACGACCGGCCCAGGTGGGGAAATCGGGCGCGGCGCGCACGGTGACGTTGATGCCGATCTTGCCAAGCTGCGACTTCATGTATTCGGCCACCGATTGCTGCTGCTCTTTCGGGCCGGGGATATAGTCGATGGTCAGGTCCATGCCGTCGGCAAACCCGGCCTCGGCCATCAGGGCCTGCGCCTTGTCCAGATCGACGTCATAGGTTTCGATATCGGCCTCGAAGAACGGCGAGCTTTCGATGATCGGCCCACGCTGGACCGTGCTGACACCGCGATGCAGCGCCTTGGTAATGAATTCACGGTCGATCGCATAGGAAATGGCCTGCCGCACCCGCACATCCGACAGCTTTTCGGACTTGGTGTTGAAGGCCAGCCAGTTGATCGGCCCGACCGCGGCATAGCCCTGATCGGTGATGGTCAGGTGGTCGGCCTCTTGCAAACGGCGGATTTCCTGGCTGCCTGCCATGAACGGATACATGTCCGCATCGCCGTTCTGCATCGAGATCAGCAGGGCGGACGGGTCCTTGACGATGCGGATCAGGATTTCATCCAGCTTGGGACGGCCGTCGATGAAGAAATTCGGGTTCTTCTTGAGAACGATCGCCTCGCCCGCGGTGAATTCCTGCAACATGAACGGGCCCGAGCCGACAACATCGGTGCTGTTGCGCGGGTGCGAGGCCACGTCCTGCCCGTCGCCGTAGATGTGCTTGGGCAGTACCGGGGCCAGCGCGGGCGACAGCGACAGCAACAGGGCCGGGTGCGGTTGCGACAGGCGGATCACGGCGGTCTGCGCGTCGGGCGTGTCCACGCCCTCGACCGGGGCGAACATGGACTTGAACGGGTGGTTTTCCTTGGTCGTCATGATGGAAAACGCCACGTCTTCCGAGGTGATGGGTTCGCCATCATGGAAAGTGGCCCCTTTGACAAGGTTGAGCGTGACCGACAGGCCATCCTCGGCCACCTCCCAGCTTTCGGCCAGATAGGGCTGTGGCTCCCAGTTCTCGTCATAGCGCAGCGGCGAGGCAAAGATCTGGGTCGATGGCACGGCGGTGGCGATGCCCGACTGCACCGCGCCATTCAGGTGGCGGGGCACCTGGCTGGACACGATGACCAGCGTGCCGCCGTCGGCCCAGACGGGGGGTGTGTAAAGCGCGCCTACGGCAATGGCCGCCGCGCCCAATAGGCATGGAACGAGTTTCATCAGCAGTCTCCCTGTGGTGTGCCTTTTGGCTTATGGGATCACGCTAGCGAAGGCCTATGCCACAGAAAAGCGTGTTTAATAGGCTTCTAAACTACATTTCATGCGCCAACTGACGGTCCGGGGTCAGAACCAGATCGTTGAAACTGCCAGCGGTGGCCAGTTCCTGGCACACATCCAGCACCGCGCGCATCAGCGTCGACCGGCGCGCGGCGGCGGTATAGGCCACCCCGAACAGCGGGGTCAGCACCGGGCCCGCGATTGGTCGCACAAGATAGCCGTTGCTGCCGTCCAGATCACCGGGGCTGCAGATATTCAGCACCGAATGGCCAAAGCCTGCCGCCACCAGACCCCGCAGCACCGAGGATGATTTGGTGGTGTGCACGGTCTGAAACTCAAGATCTTGTTCCGCGAACAGGTCCGAGAAGTAGCCGGAGGCATCGGGCAGATCCAGCAGCACCATCGGCATCGCCGACAGGTCGCGCAGCGTCACGGTGGTCTGACCCGCCAGCGGCGAATCCTCGGGCAGCAGGGCATAGGGCCGGGCCTCGAACAGCGGCAGGAAATGCAGCGCCTCGGGCACCGTGCGGCGATAGGTCAGGGCCAGATCGATCTTGCCCTCCTGCAGCAGGCTGTGCATCTGGGTCAGGTCGGCCTCGACCAGTTCGACCCGGATCGACGGGTGCAGATGCGCCACTTTTTTCATCAGCCGGGGCAGAACATAGGGCGCGCTGGGGGAATAGCAGCCCACATGCAGCCGCCCGGTCGGATTGCCCGACAGCGACATCAGGTCGGATTCGAACACGCGGGCATGCTCCAGAAACCCGGCGATGCGCTGGCCCACCACCTGCCCGGTCTCGGTGGGCTGGATGCCCTTGGCGGGCACCCGGCGGAACAGTTCCTGCCCCACCGTTTCCTCAAGCACGTCCAGCGCGGCGGTGATCGAGCTTTGCGAGATGTTCATTGCCGCCGCCGCCTTGGCGATCGAGCCGGTGCGCAGCGCGGCATCATAGTAGCGCAGTTGTTTCAGCGTGAACCGCATGGCTTCATCCAGAAAATGAGACTTTGATCTACAGTAAATCCATTTTCCACAATTACAACGCTGCGCTACCCCTGATGCATCAGTTGGGAGAGTGCCGATGTCCGACATCACCGTTTTCAGTGCCCGCAAAATCCTTACGATGGACCCCAACCGCCCGACCGCCACGCATGTCGCTGTCAGGGACGGGCACATTCTGGCGGTGGGCGACGCGACATGCGCCGATCAGTGGGGCGCGGTGACCCATGATGACAGCCTGTCGGATACGGTTCTGATGCCCGGGTTCGTCGAAGGCCACAGCCACATGGCCGAAACGGTGTTCTGGGAATGGGCCTATGCCGGGTATCACGACCGGGTGGACCCGGACGGGCGGCACTGGCGCGGCAAGACCGATATCGCCACGGTGATTGACGATCTGCGCGCGCATCTGGACACGCTTGAGGCCGATGCGCCGCTGATCGCCTGGGGGTTCGATCCGATCTTTCTGGATGCCGAGCGGCTGAACCGCACGCATCTGGACGCGATCAGCAAGACGCGCCCGGTGGTGGTCCTGTATTCCTCGGGGCATCTGATGTGCGTGAACTCGGCCGCGCTTGAGGCCGTGGGATATGACCGCCACAGCAATATCGAAGGCGTGATGCGCGGGGCCGATGGCGACCCCAACGGCGAGTTGCAGGAAATGGCGGCGATGTTCCCGGTCATGCGCCGGATGGGGATGGACACGCGCACGCGCTGCCACCAGCCCGGCCACGTGCGCGCCTTTGGCCGCATCTGCCAGCGCGCAGGCGTCACCACGGCGACCGATCTGTTCGCCATGCTGACCGAAGATACCGCTGCCACGCTGGCCGCCACCACCGCCGAGCCGGGGTATCCGGTGCGCGTGATGCCTGCGATCTCGACCATCCACAGCACGCCCGAAGTGGTGCGCGCGCAGGTGGCATCAATGGCCGCGCTGAACCACGATTGCCTGCGCTTTGGTCCGGTCAAGCTGATGACCGACGGCTCGATCCAGGGCTTCAGCGCGCGGGTGAAATGGCCCGGCTATGTCGGTGGGCAGCCCAACGGCATCTGGAACATGGCCCCGGACGAGATTTTCGCCACCTGCAAGCTGATGCAGCAGGCGGGCATCCAGATGCACATCCACACCAACGGCGACGAGGCGAGCGAAGTGGTGCTGGACGCGCTGGAGGCCGCTGCGCGCGCCCACCCCTGGCCCGGCGCACGCCACGTGCTGCAACATGCGCAGATGATGGGCCCGGCGCTGTTTGCCCGCGCCGCCGAACTGGGCGTCTGCGTCAACCTCTTTGCCAACCACATCTGGTTCTTCGGCGATCAGCACGCGGCCCTGACCATCGGTGCCGACCGTGCGGCGCGGATGGACGGCTGCCGGGCGGCGCTGGATGCGGGGGTGCACATGGCGATCCACTCGGATGCGCCGGTCACGCCCATGGGGCCGCTGTTCACCGCATGGTGCGCGGTCAACCGGCAAACCATGTCGGGCCGGACGCTGGGCGCGGCGCAGTGCATTTCGGTGGACGAGGCGCTGTATGCCATTACCATGGGGGCGGCGTATACGTTGAAGATGGATGGCGAAGTGGGCAGCATCACCGCAGGCAAACGCGCGGATTTCGCGGTTCTGGGCGACGACCCCACCGCCGTCGATCCGCTGACGCTGAAGGATGTCGCGGTTCTGGGCACGGTCATCGGTGGCCATACGAACCTGTTGTAACTTAGGGATAAAGGGGCTCTCATGTCCGCCATAACCGTCTTTGCGGCGAAAAAGATCATCACCATGGATACCAACCGCCCCGAGGCCACGCATGTGGCCGTGCGCGACGGGCATATCCTGGCCGTGGGCGACGCGACCTGCGCGGATCAATGGGGCGACGTGACCCATGATGACAGCCTGTCCCACGCGGTGTTGATGCCCGGCCTTGTTGAAGGCCACGCGCATATGATGGCCGGGGCGATGTGGAACTATGCCTATGCCGGGTTTCACGACCGGATGGACCCCAAGGGCAAGTGGTGGCAGGGCAAGCCCGATCTGGCCACCGTGGTGCACGACCTGACCGAATATGGCAACGCGTTGCCAGAGGGCGAGCCGCTGTTGGGCTGGGGGCTGGACCCGATCTTTTTCGAGGGCGAGCGGATCAGCCGCAAGCATCTGGATCAGGTCAGCCCCGACCGGCCCGTGGCGATCATGTTCTCGAACTTTCACCTGATGTGCGTGAATTCCAGGGCGCTGGAGCTGGCGGGCTATGACCGCACCACCAATGTCGAAGGCGTGGTCAAGGACGCACAGGGGGAACCGACGGGCGAGTTGCAGGAAATGGCCGCCATGTTCCCGGTGATGCGCCGGGTCGGCATGGATTTTCGCGGGCTGACGCAAAAGCCCGAGACCATCCGCGCCTATGGCGAGGTCTGCATGCGCGCCGGCGTGACCACCTCGACCGACCTGTACGCGCAGATGGAGGATGACGATCTGGACACGTTGCTGGCGGTCACCTCGGACGAGGGGTTCACCGCCCGGCTGGTCAGCGTGATGGGCGTGGCGGGCACCGATCCCGCGCAATCGGCGGCACTGGCGCTGGAGATGCGCAAGCGGTCCACCGACAAGCTGCGGCTGGGGGCGGTCAAGCTGATGACCGACGGCGCGATTCAGGGCTGGACCGCGCGGGTGAAATGGCCCGGCTATGTCGGCGGGCAGCCCAACGGCATCTGGAACATGGCCCCGGCAGAGATACACCGCATGGTGGCCGAGATGCAGAAATCCGGCGTGCAGATGCACATCCACGTCAACGGCGACGAGGCCAGCGAGGTGGCCATCGACGCGCTGGCCGCCGCCGCCCGCAGCCACCCCTGGCCCGGCGCGCGCCATGTGCTGCAACATTGCCAGTTGATGGGGCGCGACCAGTTCGAACGCTGTGTCGAGCTGGGCCTGTGCTGCAACATATTCTCGAACCACGTCTATTTCTTTGGCGACAAGCATGTCGAGCAGACCATCGGCGAGCAGCGCGCCCTGCGGATGGATGCGGTGCGCAGCGCGCTGGATGTGGGCGTGCACGCGGCGATCCATTCGGATGCGCCGGTCACCCCGCTGGGGCCGCTGTTCACCGCATGGATTGCGGTCAACCGGCAGACCATGTCGGGCCGGGTGCTGGGGCAGGCGCAGTGCATCACCGTGCCCGAGGCGCTGCACGCGATCACCCTTGGCGCGGCCTATACGCTGAAAATGGATCACGAGGTCGGCAGCATCCAGACCGGCAAGCGGGCCGATTTCGCCATTCTGGGCGATGATCCACTGTCGGTCGATCCGGTCACGCTCAAGGATGTGCCGGTGCTGGGTACTGTGCTGGGCGGGCGGGTCAACCTGGCATGACGCTGCCACGCCTGCCTTTGACGGTGATCGGCGGCTATCTGGGCGCCGGCAAGACCACGCTGCTGAACCGCCTGCTGTCCGAGCATCACGGGCTGCGCATCATGGTGATGGTCAACGATTTCGGAGCCATCAACATCGATGCCAGCCTGATCGAGCGGGCCGAGGGCGACACCATCAGCCTGACCAACGGCTGCGTGTGCTGCACGATGGGGGCTGATCTGTTCATGGCGCTGGGCGATGCGCTGGACCGGCGTCCGCGCCCGGATCATCTGGTGATCGAGGCGTCGGGCATCGCCGATCCGGCCAAGATCGCCATGGCCGCAAGGGCCGAGCCCGAGATGGCCTATGGGGGCATCGCGGTTGTGGTCGATGCGCTGAACTGGCCCGCGCTGGCCGATGATGCGCAGATCGGGCCGCAGATCCGCGGTCAGGTGGCGGTGGCCGATCTGGTGCTTGTGTCCAAGGCGGCGGATGGCCTGCCGGGCGGGTTGGCGGCACGGCTGGCGGCGCTGTCGCCCGCCCCGTTGGTCGATCTGGCGCAGGCGGGCACGGTGGCGCCGCTGCTGACCGGCATGACGCCGGGCGACGCGCGCGCGGTAAACCCGGCGCATCCCGGTTATGTCGGCTGGGCGCACGAGGGCGAGGAGATGCTGGATCGTGCCGCGCTGGAGGCGCTCTTGGCGCGCAGGCCCGATGGGCTCTATCGCATCAAGGGCAAGGTGCTGACACCCGGTGGCGGCGCGCATGAGGTGCATGTGGTGGGGGCCACGCAGGACATCAAGCCTGCGCAGGCGGATCGCACGACGCTTGTGGCAATCGGGCTGGAAGGGCGGGTGGACCGTGACGCCATTGCGCGGTGGTGGTCTGCGCGGTCAGGCTGAACCCCGGATGATCAGCAGGCGGGTTTGCCGTCGGGCTGATCGGAAGGGGCGCAGAACAAGCGGTACAGCAGGCCGATCACCTCGGACGTGTTTTCATCGGCGAGGCTGTAATAGATCGTCTTGCCTTCACGGCGGGTGGTCACAAGACCCTCTTCGCGCAGGCGGGCCAGCATCTGGCTGACGGCGGCCTGCCGGATCTCAAGCAGGTCTTCCAGCTCGCCCACCGATTTCTCGCCCGAGCCGAGATGGCACAGGATCATCAATCGGCCCTCATGCGCCAGTGTCTTGAGATAGGCCGCCGCCGCCTGCGCGTTGCGCGCCATTTCCGAGGGCGGGGCCGGGGGGGCCTGAGTGTTCAAAGCGTCATCAACCCGATCAGTTTGTATATTCATACCATAATCCCCATGGGATGGGCATATTACCGGTCTGCAGCCGGTGCGCCACCCTCAAAATGGTTGCCTTTTGCGTAATCGCAAGGCTCTTGCCGCATTTCGAGGTGCAGGCCGGTGCCGGTATAGGGGTGTGCGCGGGCCAGATCCTCGTCGACCTCGATGCCCAGACCGGGGGTGTCGGACAGGGAAATGAACCCTTCCTCGGCCCGGATCGTGCCCTTGATCAGCGCGTCGTGGAACGGGCTTTCGATGGTTTCGGCCATCAGGATGTTGGGGATAGAGGTGGCCAGATGCAGGTTGGCGGCCCACTCGATCGGACCGGCATACAGATGCGGGGCCATCTGCGCGCCGAACGCCTCGGCCATGGCGGCGAGCTTCTTCATCTCCCATATGCCGCCCGCACGGCCAAGGGCGGGTTGCAGGATCTCGGCCCCGCCAGTGCGCAGCAGCATGGCGAACTCGGCCTTGGTGGTCATCCGCTCGCCGGTGGCGACGGGAATGCGCACGGCCTGTGCGACGCGGGCGAAATCCAGCAGGTTGTCGGGCGGAATGGGCTCTTCGAACCACAGCGGGCTGTAGGGTTCCAGCGCCTGACCCAGCCGGATCGCGCCTGCCGGGGTGAACTGCCCATGGGTGCCGAACAGCAGGTCGGCGCGGTCGCCCACCACCTCGCGGATGGCCTTGCAAAAGGCGACCGAGCGGGAGATGTCGGACATCGCGGGCATATGCCCGCCGCGCATGGTGTAGGGGCCTGCGGGGTCGAATTTCACCGCCGTCCAGCCGCGCGCGACGTAATCGTCGGCGGTCTCGGCATTCATTTCGGGCGAAACCCAGAATTCGGTCATGTCGTGGTGGGGCAGGGGGTAGAGATAGGTATAGGCGCGGACACGGTCGTTCATCCGCCCGCCCAGCAGCGCATAGACCGGCCGCTCGCGGTGCTTGCCCAGAATATCCCAGCAGGCGATCTCGAGTCCCGAAAACGCACCCATCACGGTCAGGTCGGGGCGCTGGGTGAAGCCGCTGGAATAGGCGCGGCGGAACATCAATTCGATGTTTTCGGGGTTTTCACCGGCCATGTGGCGGCTGAACACGTCGGTGATGACGTGTTTCATCGCCTCGGGGCCGACCGAGGCGGCATAGACCTCGCCCCAGCCGGTGATGCCGGTGTCGGTGGTCAGCTTGACCAGGATCCAGTAGCGCCCGCCCCAGCCCGGTGCGGGCGGCGATGTCACGATGATGTCGAGATCGGTCAGTTTCATCGGCGTGGTCCTTGGTCAGAGGGGTTTCGGACCGGCATTGCCGGTCCGACGAGGTGGGGGGCGCTGCCCCCCACACCCCCCGGGATATTTGCAGAGAGAGGAAACCAGGGGGCTTTGCGGATATGCGGGCCGGTTCAGCGCTTGAAGGTGATCACGTTGCGGCGGGCGGCCCCGGTCAGGGTGTCGGCGATCGCCTCGTTGATCTGGTCAAGCTCCCAGCGGCCCGAGATCAGCTCGTCCAGTTTCAGGCGGCCCTGCTGATACAGATCGACGATCCAGGGGATGTCGCGCTTGATCACAATGTCGCCCATCTTCGAGCCGATCATGCCCTGGCCCGCATCGGCCATGATGATGGGGGAATAACTGGCGGTCTGGTCCAGATGCGGCATGCCGACCATCACCACGTTGCCGCCATTGGCGATGTAGCGCGGGGCCTTGTCATAGACCGCCGCGGCCCCCACGGTCACCAGCACGGCATCGGCCCCCCGGCCCAGCAGCTTCTTGACCTCGGACCACGGTTTGCCGGTGCCCAGAACGCCGTCGGTCGCGCCGAATTCGCGGGCGATGTCCAGTTTCTCCTCGCTCATGTCCACGGCAACGACGCGGCGCGCACCTGCCAGCCGCGCGCCCTGAATGGCGTTCAGGCCGACGCCACCTGCGCCGATCACCACCACGTCCTGACCGGGGCGCACATCGGCGGCGATGACGGCGGCGCCCAGCCCGGTGATCACCCCGCAGGAGATCAGCGAGGCGACATCCTTGGGCATGTCGCCCGGGATCACCGCGACCTGGGACTGATCGACCACCACCTTTTCGGCAAAGGCGGCGATGGCCAGCCCGTGGTCGATCGGTTGACCGTCGAGCGTGGAAAGCGGCCCCTTGCTGCGGTCATAGGGGGTTTCGCAGATCGTGGGCTTGCCCGAGCCGCAGGACCGGCAATGCCCGCAGGCGCGGATCAGCGTGGCGCAGACGCTGTCGCCCACACTGATGCCCTGCACGCCCGCGCCCACGGCGGTGACGGTTCCGGCGGCCTCGTGGCCATACACTGCGGGCAGCGTGCCGCCGAACCCGCCCTGCCAGAAGGAAATGTCGGAATGGCAGATCGCGACCGCGTCCAGCTTCACCTCGACCTCGCCTATCGCGGGGGCGCGCAGGTCGATATCCTCGATCACCAGCGGGGCGTTGAATTCATGGCACACGGCGGCCTTGATGGTGGGCATGTGGTCTCTCTCCCTCGGGTCAGATTTGGGCGGAGCCTGCCTTGGCCGTGCCGCCCATGCAAGGCGAAATATCCGCCCGCATGGCGGAACTCAGACGGTTTGCGGCGCGATGCGGGCGCGGAACAGGACAAGGCTGATCGCCATCAGCAGCGCGGCCAGCAGGAACGGCGCGCCGGGCAGGTAGGGGCTGGCCCCCGGTCCGGTGAAGGCGGCAAAGATCTGCGTCATCACCACCGGGGCCATGATCATCGCGACCGAGGTGACCGAGGCCAGCACGCCCTGCAATTCGCCCTGCGCGTTGTCGGGTGTCAGGCGCGACATGATCCCCTGTAGCGCGGGCATGCCGATCGCCCCGACGGCGGTGACCGGGATCAGGAACAGCACGGCGGTGCCCGAGGTGATCAGGCCAAGGATCACAAGGCTGACCACCTCGATCGCAAGGCCGAAGATCACCGTGCGGCGTTCGCCCATCGCGCGGATCGCGGGGCGCACCAGCACGCCCTGCACGACGGCGATGGACACGCCGTAAACTGCCAGGCTGATCCCGACCAGACCGGGGGACCAGCCGAAGCGTTCGACCGTGAAATAGGCCCAGATCGCGGGATAGACCATGGTGGCGACCTGAAAGAAGAAGAACACCCAAAGCAGTGTCGTCAGATCGGGCAGGCGGCCCACCGCGCGGAACGCCCCGAACGGATTGGCGCGGCGCATGGCAAAGGGGCGGCGGGTGGCGTCGGTGACGGTTTCGCGCAGGACGACCCAGCCGAAGGCAGTGTTGGCCAGCGACAGCGCGGCTGCGGCATAGAACGGCGCGCGGGTGCCGTATTCGGCCAGCAGCCCGCCCAGCATCGGGCCAAAGACAAAGCCCACGCCAAAGCCCGCGCCAATCAGGCCGAAGTTGCGCGCCTTTTCCGCCGGGGTCGAGATATCGGCCATGTAGGCGGTGGCGGTGGCATTGGTGGCCGCCGTGATCCCGCCAAAGATGCGCCCGGCCAGCAGCAGCCAGATCGAGCCGGCCAGCGCCATCACGATGTAGTCCAGCGCCATTGCCAGCAGCGAGATCAGGATGACCGGCCGCCGCCCGAAGGCATCCGACAGGTTGCCCACAAGGGGCGAGAACAGGAACTGCATCACCGCAAAGCTGGCCGACAGGATGCCGCCCCAGATCGCCGCGTTCGAGATGTCGCCGCCAGTCACCTCGCGGATCAGGTCGGGCATCACCGGCAGGATCAGGCCGATCCCCATGGCATTCAGAACGACGGTCAGCAGGATGAACAGGACGGGCAGGGGCATGGGCGGCCTTTGATCGGTTTGCCGGACGATAGGCCGGGCGCGCGCAAAGGGAAAGCGGTGACGTCAGGTGGGCCGGATTGCCCACCCTGCCTGTCGGGTTTCGTCACTCTTGCATCAGTGTCCCGCCCTGCGAAAAGCGGCTGATCCACTCTACGTTCAAGGCGTTTGCCAGTTTCCCGACATCAGGGCGCAGGGTCCGCAGGTCGGGCGGTTGAACCCCCAGCGACCGGCACAGCCGCGCCACCTCGGCGCCGGGATCGGCAGACAGGGCCGTGTAGCTCAGGTTGACCGGACGGATGCCGGTTTCGTTGAACCAGTCTGCCCACAGCCTGTCCTGCCGTGTCAGGTCGGACAGGGCATGGGCGATCCGGCTGTGGTCATAGCGTGGCGGGGCGGGAGAGGCGAGACGCTCACGCTCGGCCCCGGACGCGGTGATGTGCCAAAGGCCGGTCTGTTGTGCGATCACCAGCGACACGGCCTGTGCCAGCTTGTCCTCGCGGGTCAGATGCACGAACAGGCAGCGGCCAAGGCAGTGGGTCAGGCGGTCGCGCGTGTTGGTCTGCGCGGGGCTGGCAAGCTGGACCAGCCCCAGAAACCTGTCCAGATCACGCTGCATCAGGCGCATCCCGAACAGCCCGGTCGCATCGCGGCCCGCGCGCCTTGCCGCCGCGATGAAGGCACGGGCATAAGCCGCATCGTCCGGCGCGTCGGGCTGCGGCAGGCCCCAGACCTGCTGCCAATGCGGATCGGGATCGGCCATGAAAAACGAATCCGGCTTCCCGGCCACGCCCGTCGCTTCAAGCATGTCGCATAGCAGCGTGCTGCCGCTGCGGGGCGTGGCGCAGATGATGTAGCTGTCGTATCCTGCTGTCCCGGTCAATTCGCCACCATCAGCCGCAGCGCGTCATAGATCGCGGCATGGGTGTTGCGCGCGCTGACGGCGTCGCCGATGCGGAACAGGTGGAAGGAGCCTTCGGGGTTGGGTTCCAGCCGCTGCGGGGCACGCGCGATGAAGGCGTCGTGATCCAGTTCGCCCAGGTTGCGCGACAGCGGCTTGAGGTCGAAATACAGCGCGTCCAGCGGCACGGTGCCGTGGTTGACCACCACCTGATCGAAATGGCGCATCTGTGTGTGGTCGCTGTAATCGGTGCCGATGGTGGCGGCCAGCCGGTTGCCGTCGCGCGCGACGGATTTCAGCCGGTAGGTGACCGTGAACCTTGTATTCCTGTCCTGCAGGTTGCGCATGTAGGGGACCAGGTTCATGCCCATCACCTCGGGGGCAAAGCTGCGGTCGGGGGTCATGATCTCGACCTGCGCGCCGGTCTGCGCGATCACGTCGGCGGCCATCAGGGCCGGGTGATCGCCCGCATCGTCAAAGATCAGCACATCCTGCCCCGGTTTTACATCACCCGACAGGATGTCCCAGGTGCTGACGACAAGCTCGTTGCCGTCCTCCAGCACCTGCGTGTTTGGCAGGCCCCCGGTGGCCACGATGACCAGGTCGGGGTGCAGGGCGGTGACATCCTCGGCCTCGGCGAAGGTGTTGAACCGGAACGCGACATCGCGGGCGGCGCATTGCGCCATGCGCCAGTCGATGATGCCGGTCATCTCGGCCCGGCGTCTGTCCTGCGCGGTCAGGCGGATCTGCCCGCCGGGCTTGTCTGCGGCCTCGAGCACCGTCACCTCGTGCCCGCGTTCGGAGGCGACGCGCGCGGCCTCCAGCCCGGCCGGGCCTGCGCCCACGATCACCACGCGGCGGGGTGTGGGGCTGGGCGGGATGATGTGGGGCAGCTCCAGCTCGCGCCCCGTGGCCGCGTTGTGGATGCACAGCGCCTCGCCGCCCTGATAGATGCGGTCGAGGCAGTAGGTGGCGCCGACGCAGGGACGGATCGTATCCTCTTGCCCTGCCATGATTTTCTGCACGATGTAGGGATCGGTCATATGGGCGCGGGTCATGCCGACCATGTCCAGTTGCCCGGTGGCGACGGCGTGGCGGGCGGTGGCCACATCGGGGATGCGCGCGGCGTGAAAGGTCGGCAGGCCCACCTCGGCCCGGATGCGCCCGGCGAAATCCAGATGCGGGGCATAGGCCATGCCCTGCACCGGGATCACGTCGGTCAGCTTTGCATCGGTTTCGACACGGCCCCGGATCACGTTCAGGAAATCCACCTGCCCGGTGTCGCGCAGGCGTCTGCCGATCTCGATCCCGTCCTCGGTGCTGATCCCGCCCGGCGCCAGATCATCGGCGGTATAGCGGAGTCCGACAATGAAATCAGGGCCGACGCGGTCGCGGATGGCGGCCAGGACGTCCAGTGAAAAGCGCATTCTGGCGGTCAGATCGCCGTTGTATGGCCCGGTTAGGGCGTTCTGGCGCGGCGACCAGAAGGCGTCCATCAGGTGACCGTAAGCCTCCAGCTCGATGCCGTCCAGACCGGCGGCCTGCATGCGTTCGGCGGCATCGGCATAGTCGGCGATGATGCGGGCGATGTCCCAATCCTCCATCACCTTGGGAAAGGCCCGGTGCGCCGGTTCGCGCATCCCGGATGGTGCCAGCGAGGGCAGCCAGTCGCCCTTGTTCCACCCCGTGCGCCAGCCCAGATGGGTCAACTGGATCATCACTGCGCAGCCGTGGTCGTGGCACTCATCAGACAGTTTTTGCAGCCATGGCACGACTTCGTCCTTGTAGGCCAATACGTTGTTGAACGCGGGCGGGCTGTCGCGCGACACGATGGCCGAGC
Source organism: Lacimonas salitolerans (assembly GCF_042677865.1). Classification (NCBI taxonomy): domain Bacteria; kingdom Pseudomonadati; phylum Pseudomonadota; class Alphaproteobacteria; order Rhodobacterales; family Paracoccaceae; genus Lacimonas; species Lacimonas salitolerans. The sequence continues at coordinate 71,851 of NZ_JBHUDD010000001.1, forward strand.
CTGCGGTCATCGTCATCGCGACACCGCCTTTGGCGCGTTCGACGTGATAGGCGCGATAGCGGTCCTTGGGCATCCCGTCCTCGGGATAGGCGGGTTCGTGGCTGGTGGTCATGATCCGGTTCTTCAGCGGCAGATGCTTGAGCTGGTAGGGCTGGAGCAACGGATCCTTGGACATGGGCCTGCCTTTCGTGCCGGTGGGACAAGCGCAGCGTTTCGGGGCGGCGGGCGGCTGTCAAGAGGGCCGGAAAGGCGATGCCCCCCCATGCACTTGTCATGCACATCGCATACGCATTGCGCGCGCCTGTGAAAGGGCGGCAGACCGGGTGAGACCGGTGGTCAGCCTCGGTCAGCCGGGCAGGTCGGTCACGGCCTGCGCAAAGGCGCGCGCGGTTTGCGGCGCGTGGCCCATCTGCCGGCTGGGGTCAAAGATGTCGTCGAGCGCCAGATCGGGAAAGGCAGCGCGGGCGAGGGCGGCCAGATCAGCCCCTTGGGCCATCGCCTGCTGGCACAGCGTCTTGACCTGTGCCTGCGCCTGCGGGCGGGGCAGGGTCCGGGCCAGCCGGAAGGACAGCGCCTCGGCATGGATCAACCCGCCGCTGGACTCGAGCGCCGCGCGCATGGCGGCGGGATCGGGCGTGACGCTGGTCGCCAGCCGGTTGGCATGGGTCAGCGCGGCAGCGGTGCCAAGGCAGAGTTGCGGCAGGGTCAGCCATTCGGTGAACCACGCCGCGCCGTCGCGCTGCTCGCGGTGCAGGGCGGCCCCCTGCATCACGGTGTTCAGGGCCACGACCTGCCGCGCCAGCGCCGTCATGGCGGAGGGCCCCACCGGGTTTTGCTTTTGCGGCATGGTGGACGACCCGCCGGCCCCGTCCAGCGTGACCTCGGAGATGCCGGACTGCGTGAGCAGGATCAGATCCTCGCCCATCTTGCCAAGGGCGGTGGCCAGACGTGTCAGCCAGGCGCAGATCGCCTGCAGGCCGGATCGGTCGGCGTGCCATGTGTGGCCGGGATCGGCCAGACCAAGGGCGGTGGCCATCTGCGCGCGGATCGCGGCGGCCTGTGGGCCGAGGGCCGCGCCGGTGCCTGCGGCACCCGACAGCGACACGCACAGATGGCCGCGCAGGGCGGGCAATTCGGCCAGCAGGCCCAGCAGTGGCTGACCCCAACCCGCCACCACCGCGCCAAAACTGGTGGGGGTGGCGTGCTGACCATAGGTGCGCGCGGCCATCGGCGTGTCGGCATGATCCTGCGCCAGCCGGGCCAGGGCGGTCAGGGTGGCGCGCATATCCCGCTCGACCAGCGCCAGGAACTGGCGCAGCCGCAGCATCAGACCGGTGTCCATGATGTCCTGGCTGGTGGCCCCGAAATGCAGGTATTGCGCATGTTCGGGCGCGGCCATTTCCTTGCGAAAGGCGGCGACCAGCCCCGGCACAGTGACGCCGTTCTGGCCCGTGGCCTGCGCCAGCGCGCCTGCGTCGATCACGATTTCCATAGACGAGCGGTGGATGAAGGCGGCGGCGGTTTCGGGGATCACGCCCAGATCGCCCTGCACCTTGGCCAGCGTGCCCTGCACCAGCATCATGGCGCGGATCTCGGCGGTGTCGGTGAACAGGCGGGTGGCGTCGCCTGCCGGGAAAAGCTGATGATAGAGCGCGCTGTCGTACACCGATCCGGCCATGTCTTGCCTGCCTTATCCTTGAGCAAATCCGTGCAGATGCGCGGCCAGTGCGGCGGGCTGCGCGAAGAACGGCGAATGGGCGCAGCCCATAGTGGTGATGTGACCGGCGGGCCAATCCTGCGTCATGGTGATCTGGTATTCCGGCGGGATGGTGCGATCGTCGGCGCAGCGGATATAGCGGCGCGGGATAGGCGCGCTGCGCCCGGTTGTCGTGACCGGCACCGATGTGGGTTGCGTCGCCTGAATGCACAGGTTGTCGGCGGCATAGTCCACCGTGCCGGGCGGGCAGTCGTGATAGAACAGGTCGTGCAGGTCGGCGCGCGCGACGGTCCAGCCCTGTTTGTCATCGGTCATCCGAATGTGCGGCAGCAGGGGCTGATACGGGGCCTCCATCCGCATCTGCGACAGGCTGAGGCCGGGTTTTGGCACATAGGCGCAGACATAGATCAGCATCTGCACGTTTTGCGGTGCCCGTTCCGCGGCCAGCGTGATCGGGTAGCCGCCCATGGAATGGCCCACAAGGATGGTGGGCGTGTCCAGTGCGGCGGTGATCGCATCGGCATAGGCGTCCAGCGTCACATCGGTATAGGGCGTGGCGTCGGCCCCGTGGCCGGGCAGGTCGATGGCGCGGGCCGTGTGGCCCAATGCCTGCAATTCGGGGATGACATCGAGCCAGCACCATGCGCCATGGGCCGCCCCGTGGATCAGAAGAAAATCGCTCATGCCTTGTGTTCTGGCACGGTTTGCGGGGCAGGGAAAGGCGCGATCAGGTCGGCGGCGGACAGGATATAGGCCTTGCCGAAACCGCCGTTCAGCAGTGCATCGGTGACGGCAAAGCGCACCAGCCGGAAATCGGCAAAGTCGATGTAGAGTTTCGCCTTGGGCCGTTGGGTCAGGTAGTGATCGCGCAGCGGCGCATGATCGGCGCTGTCGCGCGGGATCAACTGCGCGCGGGCATGGACCGTCAGGCGCGGATGGGTCAGCGGATCGCCCTTGTCGCCGGGCTCGCCCAGCAGCAGGGCGCAATCGGGGGACGCATCCAGTGCTGCGGTGTGATGCGACAGCGACGAGATCAGCGACAGCGGCGCGCCCTGCGGATCGGTGGCCATGGCGATGCGGGTGACCGAGGGCAGGGTGGTGCCCGGGCGGATCACGGCCAGCGCGGCGTGGGTGGCCTGCGCGATCAGGTCGCGGGCGATCCGGCGGGCGTCATCATCGGCGGGTTGAAACAGGTCGGGCTTGGGCATTCTGGCAGGCCTTGTGCGGGGACGTGTGCTTGGGTTGCGCGCGCGGCGTGCCTGACGCCCTTGATCGCGCAGCGCAGGCCGGTTGGCAAGGGGCAGCGCCGGGCGTCAGATGTCCAGAAACACCGTCTCGCCCTCGCCCTGCAGGCGGATGTCAAAGCGGTATTCGCCCGCGCCGGTTGTCGTGGCGATTAGGGACGGCACGCGGTTGCGCTGCTCGATCCGGGCCAGAAGGGGGTCGGCGCTGTTGTCCTCATCCTCGAAATAAACCCGGGTGTGCAGGCCGATGTTTATGCCGCGCGCGGCGATCCACAGGCTGATATGGGGGGCCTGCATCCCGCCGCCGCGCATCGGCACCGGGCCGGGTTTGACGGTGCGCAGGGTAAATGCGCCGCTGTCCTTGTCGGCGGCAAAACGGCAGAAGCCGGTGACGCCCGGATCGGCCTCGTCCTGACCGGGGAACAGGCCTGCCGCATCCGGTTGCCAGCTTTCCAGCAGCGCGTCGCGCAGCGCCCAGCCGGTGCCGTCGATGACCTGCCCGGTGATGGTGATGATCTGCCCCTTTGCGCCGTCGGTGATCGGCGACAGGCCCAGATCCTGCGGATACACGCCCTCGATCCCGGCAAAGGTGGGGATGCAGCCGATGTGAACATAGGGTCCACCGGTCTGGCTGGCGGTTTCGGTCAGTCGGTCAAGCGGTTGGGTCATGTCACATCCCCTCAGGCTGGTTTTCGAACATGGTCTGACGCCGCCCGCGCAGCACGATGTCGAACTTGTAGGCCAGAAAATCCAGCGGCCGCGCCATCGCCATGTCCAAGGGGGCCACCAGCCGGTCAAGCTGGCTGCGATTTTTGACGGTGGCGGCGATCGGGCAAAGGTCGATCAGCGGATCGCCCTGGAAATACATCTGCGTGATCAGGCGCTGACCAAAGCTGTGGCCGAACACCGAGATATGGATGTGCATCGGCCGCCAGTCATTCGCGCGGTTGGGCCATGGATAGGCCCCGGGACGGATGGTCAGGAACTGGTAACGCCCCTGATCGTCGGTGATCGTGCGCCCGCAACCGCCGAAATTGGGATCGAGCGGCGCGAAATAGCTGTCCTTGATGTGCCGGTAGCGGCCCCCGGCATTGGCCTGCCAGATCTCGACCAGCGTGTTGGGCACCGGGCGGGCAAACTCGTCCAGCACCCGGCCATGCATCAGGATACGCTCGCCCACCGCCGGTTTGCCGGGATCGCGGCTGAAATTCACGATCAGGTTGTTGTCGAGCGGGCCAAGGATGCCATGACCAAAGCGCGGGCCGGTTTCCTCGGACGGGGTGGATTCCATCGACAGCAGCGGCCAGTTCGGGCTGCGCGGCACCGAGGTCTTGTAATCCGGATCATAAGGCACCGGGTGCATGTCACGCTGGCGCGGGACAAGGGGGCCAAGGTCGGTCATTTGCTGTCCTCCTCCATCTCGGCAAAGGTCTGTCTGGCCAGTTTCAGCGCGTGATTGGCGCGCGGCACGCCGGCATAGATGGCGACATGCTGGAACGCCTCGAGCACGTCCTGCCGGCTGGCCCCGGTGCGGGCGGTGGCGCGGATATGCATCGGGATTTCCTCGAAATTCCCGGTCGCGGCCAGCAGCGCCAGCGTCAGCATCGACCGTTCGCGCAAGGTGATGGCGTCGCTGGCCCAGACCGTGCCCCAGGCCCCTTCGGTGATCAGGGTCTGGAAGGGTTCGTCAAACGCGGTCTTGGCCGCCTCGGCCCGGTCGACATGGGCGTCGCCCAGCACCGCGCGGCGCACCTGCATGCCCTTGTCGAAACGGTCAGACATGGCCGGTGTCCCGGATGAAGCCGGTCAGGATGCGGGCATAGTCCTCGGGGTTTTCCACGCAGGGCAGGTGCCCCGCCCCGCGGATCAGTTCGAACTTCGATCCGGGGATCAGGTCGATGGTTTCGCGCACAAGGTCGGGCGGCGTCGATCCGTCCTCGGACCCTGCAATGCCCAGTGCGGGCAGGCGCAAACCGCTGGTGGGGGTGTAGAAATCGGTGCCCGATATGGCGGCGGAACAGCCCGCGTAGCCCTCGAGCGGCTGGCGCACCAGCATGTTGCGCCAGGCGTGAAACGCGTCGGTCTGGTGAAACGGGGCGGAGAACCACCGCTGCATGATGGCATCGGCCAGCGCCTCGATCCCGCCTGCGCGCACGGCGGCGATCCGCTCGTCCCACATGTCCGCCGTGCCGATCTTGGCCCCGGTGTTCGACAGCACCATGGCGCGCACAAGGTCCATGCGTTTCACCGCCAGCCCCTGCGCGATCATGCCGCCGATGGACAGGCCCACCAGCAGGCAATCGCGCACCTTCAGATGATCCAGCAAACCTTCCAGATCGGCCACCAGCGTGCCCATCTTGTAGGGGCCGGGGGTCACTTCGGTCAGGCCATGCCCGCGCTTGTCATAGCGGATGATGCGCAGACCGGCAGGCAGCAGCGGCAGCACCTGGTCCCACAGGCGCAGATCGGTTCCCAGCGAATTGGCAAAGACGAGCGCCGGGCCATCTGGATCGCCCTGATCGGTGTAATGGACGCGCAGCCCGTTCAGATTGGCCATCAGCATCAGTAGGGCATCCCTGTATAAGCTTCGGCCAGCGCCTTTTGCGCCGCCGTATTGTCGCGCAGAAAGGCCAGTTCGGCCTGCTGCATCTTGAGATCAAAGGCACTCTGATCCGGAAAGCGGTGCAGTTGCGATGTCATCCACCAGCTGAACCGCTGCGTTTTCCAGATCCGCGCCAGCGCACGCTCCGAATAGCGGTCCAGCCCTTCGGCGTCACCCTGATTGTAATGCCGGTCGAACCCGTCGAACAGGTAATGAATGTCGCTGGCGGCGGTGTTCAGCCCCTTGGCCCCGGTGGGCGGCACGATATGCGCGGCATCACCGGCCAGGAACAATCGGCCCCAGCGCATCGGCTCGCAGACGAAACTGCGCAAGGGCGCGATGGATTTCTCGATCGAGGGGCCGGTGACAAGGCTGTCCGCCGCGTCCTCGGGGATGCGCCGCCTCAGCTCGTCCCAGAAGGCGTCATCGGTCCAGTCATCGGGGCTGTCGGACAGATCGCACTGGATGTAGTAGCGGCTGAGATTGGCGTTGCGCATCGAACACAGCGCAAAACCCCGGTCGGAATTGGCATAGATCAGCTCGTCATCCACGGGGGGCGTTTCCGACAGGATGCCCAGCCAGCCGAACGGGTAGGTGCGCTCGTATTCGCGGCGCACATCGGTGGGGATCGCCTGTCGCGACGGCCCGTGAAACCCGTCGCAGCCGGCGACGAAATCGCAATCCAGCCGATGTACCGCGCCATCTCTCAGGAAGGTCACGAAAGGGGCATCCGTGTCCAGATCATGGGGCGTGACGCCGGAACAGTCGTGCAGCACCACGCCGCCCGCCGCCTCGCGCGCATCGTACAGGTCGCGCGTCACCTCGGTCTGGCCATAGACCATCACGGTCTTGCCGATCAGATCGGCGAAATCGATGCGGAACATCTGCCCGTCATAGGCAAACTGCGTGCCGTCGTGGATGAACCCCTCGCGCTGCATCCGCTCGCCCACGCCGGCGCGGGTCATCAGATCGACCATGCCGGTTTCCAGAACCCCGGCACGGATGCGTGACAGCACATAGTCGCGCGAGCGCCGTTCCAGCACCACGCTGTCGATGCCCCTGGTGTGCAAAAGTTGTGCCAGCAGCAACCCCGAAGGCCCGCCGCCGATGATCGCTACCTGAGTGCGCATGATCCCTCCCTGAACCTTGCAGCCAGAATTGCGAAATTAGTTTACCCTGTCAATCATTATCGCGGGCGGTGATTTCAAAGCGGCGGTCCTTCTTCATCTTGCCAGGTAAACTCTGGGGTGAATTGGGCCGCAGGCCCAAGAGGGGCAACGCCCCTCAAGCCAAAAGAATAGTGGGTGGCGCAGCCACGCCTTTGGATCACGCCTGGTTTGGGATAGAACGATCCCATGTGCGGACGATTTGCCCTGACCCTGCCCCCCGATGCGATGGCGCAGCTTTTTGCGGCAACGCTGGCCAATGACCTGCCGGACCTGCCCGACCACAACATCTGTCCCACCAACCGCGTCCTTACCGTGGTGTCGGGTGCGCAGGGGCGGCGTGTGGGCGCGATGCGCTGGGGGTTTTTGCCGCATTGGTACGCCAGCCCGACGGACGGGCCGTTGCTGATCAACGCGCGGGCCGAGACAATTGCGGACAAGCCCGCATTCGCGCGCGCCGTGCGTCAGCGGCGCTGCCTGATCCCGGCGGACGGGTTTTACGAATGGACAAAGGACGAAGGCGGCAACCGTCTGCCGTGGTATGTCAGCCGCAGCGACGGTGCCCCGATGGTATTCGCGGGCATCTGGCAGATGTGGGGCCCCGAGGAGGCGCGCATGCCCACCTGCGCCATCGTCACCGTTGCGGCCGGGCCCGATATCGAACCGATCCATCACCGCCAGCCGGTGATCCTGCCGTCCGATCACTGGGCTTTGTGGCTGGGCGAGGCGGGAACCGGGGCCGCCACATGCCTTCAGGCCGCCCCGAAAGGCAGCCTGCTGGCGTGGCGCGTCGATGCGCGGGTCAATTCGAACCGGGCCAGCGGGGCGGATCTGATCCGCCCGCTGGATGATGTGTGATCAGTCGGCCTGCGGCGGGGGCGCAAAGCTCAGGACACCCCGCATCGGTTGCCCTTCACCATTCACATCGGCCAGGTCCACGGCCGTGGCCTCGTCATCCAGTTCTTCGGTGCCGGTGCGCCCGAAGAACGCGTTGGGCATGTCCGCAATCACGGTCATGGTAAAGGCGTCGGCCTCCTGCAGCGGATCGGAGGCGAATGTGAACTTGTCGCCGAAGACGCGGCGCGGGGCCGTGTCGGTGTTCACGAAGGTCACCGTATCGCCGGGCTGGACATAGGTGATCTCGGGAAAGAAGCCTTCGGCGACGATGGCGATTTCATGCTCGGCCGCCTGCGCGGACGCGATGGAAAGGCCAAGGGCAAGCGCGGTAACGGCAGTTTTGCGTAGCATGTCGGTACTCCTGTCAACAAGCGCCCCACCCGTTACAGAATCATGCGCCAAGCGATAGGCCGCAAATGCGGCATTTTTGGGGCGCGGATCATGGATGCGGCCCGGCCGCGGGCACGGCATCGTGATCGCCCGGGGCATCCCGTTTTCCCCCGCCAGAATGGGATGTTGGCGCAAATCGGCGTGGTTTTGCATCCGAAATGCGCGCAGGGGCGGTTGCGCTGATGCAGGTTAGCACCGTATCAGCAGATATCGGAGAGTATATTTCCGACATCATTTTCGGCGCGCCGGGTATCGTATCGCTTTACGATCCGCCTGCGCGTGCCAAGGGAGCCTCTATCCATGACTTCTGACCGAAACGTGCGATCCGCATCGCATGCCGCGCGCGCGGCCGGGACCGATCCTGATCCATCCATCCACCCTGCGACGGCCCATGCACCGCAGGTGGGCGGCCCTGTCACGGATGACATCCGCGACGCCAAGGACTGGGTGGCCATCCTGTCGCAATACCGCGAGCCGTCGCGCTGGCGCAGCGCGTGGGAGCTGTGCGTGACGGCGGTGCCCTTCGTGGCGCTGTGGGCGCTGGCATGGTGGAGCCTTGATGTCAGCTATGCGCTGGCGGCGGGATTCGCGGTGCTGAATGCGGCGTTCCTGGTGCGTTTGTTCATGATCCAGCATGATTGCGGGCATGCGGCATTTTTCCGCAGCCGGGTGCTGAGCGACTGGACCGGGCGCGCGATCGGCGTTCTGACGCTGACGCCTTATGATGTCTGGCGCCGCATGCATGCCGCCCACCACGCCACGACCGGCAATCTGGAACGGCGCGGGATGGGCGATGTGCTGACGCTGACTGTGGATGAATTCAACAGCCTGTCGCGCTTTGGCCGTCTGAAGTACCGCCTGTACCGGCATCCGCTGGTGATGTTCGGGCTTGGGCCGTTCTACCTGTTCTTCGTCCAGAACCGGCTGCCCTTCGGGCTGATGCGCAGCGGTGCGCGCTACTGGGTCAGCGCCATGGGCACCAATGTGGCAGTGGCGGCCCTGTTGGTCGGGATCGGATATTTCGGCGGGGTCGGCGCGCTGCTTTTGGTGTTCCTGCCCACGATGATCGTTGCCGCGTCGATCGGGGTCTGGCTGTTCTATGTCCAGCACCAGTTCGAGGAAACGCATTGGGATCACGACGAGGACTGGCAGCTTCACGATGCGGCGCTGCATGGCAGTTCGCATTACGTGCTGCCGGGTGTCCTGCGCTGGTTCAGCGCCAATATCGGCGTGCATCACGTGCACCACCTGCAATCGCGCGTGCCGTTCTATCGTCTGCCGGAAATCCTGCGCGATCACCCGCAATTGGCGCAGGCGCAACGCCTGACCCTGCGCGAAAGCCTGAGCTGCGTGGGCAAGCAGTTGTGGGATGAAAAGTCCCGGCGGCTGGTGTCATTCTCGGCGGCGCGCGCGGCCTGAGTGCGGCCTGAGCGCGGCCTGAGCGCGACCAGGACGCGGCGGGGGCCGCCGCGTCTGTCATACCTCTGTTGTGCCGATGACGGAACTTTGTCGGGGCTGGGTCGTTCACCAAGGGTCTTGGCCGTCTGCCGATCTTGCGCAGATGGGTGACGACACGCGACCGAAACCAACCGTCGACAGGAGCTGTCCATGGATGCGAAACCACCCGTTCTGAGGCCGGGTGACACCTGCTGGCGGATCGAAACGACGGACCGTCTGGCCGTGATCGTCGATGCGGCGGATTACTTCACCATCCTGCGCGAGGTGATGCAGAAGGCGCAGCACAACGTCTTCATGATCGGCTGGGAGTTCGACACGCGGATCGACCTTGATCCGCGCGCGCAGGATGATGGCGTGCCGCACCGAATGGGCCGCTTTCTGAACTGGCTGGTGCGCAAACGGCCCGAGCTGAACATCTATCTGCTGCAATGGGATGTCGGGCTGCTGGGCACGCTGGGACGGGGATCGACGCCGCTGCGGCTGGCGGACTGGCTGCTGGGCAGCCGCGTCCGGCTGAAGCTGGATCATGCGTGTCAATCTGCATTCAAAACTGACCCATCGTGATCATTTAAAAATGACCCACCCGGGGGGTAG
>NZ_JBHUDD010000002.1:0-61397 GCF_042677865.1 Lacimonas salitolerans
GGCGGCATCTTCTCAAGCGTCGCGACCAAGGATTCTCATCCTGATTGACGCGCTCTTCTCATCAAGTTTGTCGCGCTACAGGCTGCTGCGGCTGTTCGAATAATGGCGCCTGTCGGCCCGTTTTCAGGGCCGACTGATGTGCGTTTTGCGGGTCAGACCCCCAAGCACCAGCGCATGATCGCCTTTTGCGCATGCAAGCGGTTCTCGGCCTCGTCGAAGATCACAGAATGGGGGCCGTCCATCACCTCGGATGTGGCCTCGTCATCGCGATGCGCGGGCAGGCAGTGCATGAACAGCGCGTCGGGCTTGGCGTGGCGCATCAGTTCGGCATTGACCTGATAGGGGCGCAGCTGGTTGTGGCGACGCTCGCGCGCGCTTTGCGGGTCATGCATTGACACCCAGGTGTCGGTGACCACCAGATCCGCGCCCTGGACCGCGGCCACCGGATCGCGCACGATCTCGACCCTGGCGCCCTTGTCGCGGGCCTCTTGCACGAAGGCCATTTCAGGGTCGAGTGGCGGCGGGCCGGTGAAGGTCAGATCGAACCCGAACTGCCCGGCGGCATGGGCAAAGCTGGCAAAGACGTTGTTGCCATCGCCCGACCACACCACCTTGCGCCCGGCGATGGGGCCGCGATGTTCCTCGAACGTCAGGATGTCGGCCATGATCTGGCAGGGGTGGCTGCGGTTGGTCAGCCCGTTGATCACCGGAACGGTGGCGTGCTCGGCCATTTCCAGCAGGGTCTGTTCCTCGAATGTGCGGATCATGATCATGTCGACATAGCGCGACAGCACGCGGGCGGTGTCGGCGATGGTTTCGCCATGGCCCAGCTGCATGTCGGTGCCCGACAGCACCATGGTCTGCCCGCCCATCTGGCGCACGCCGATGTCGAAGCTGACACGGGTGCGGGTTGAGGGCTTTTCGAATATCAGCGCGACCATCTGCCCCGCCAGCGGCTGCGCGTCGTCGGGCGTGCCCTTGGGGCGACCGTTGCGGGCCAGCTTCATGGCGCGGGCCCCGTCGATCATGGCGCGCAGGTCGGCCGGTTCAGTCCTGTTGATATCCAGAAAATGCTGCATGTCGGGTCTTTCTTATTGGTGCGGGGGAAGGGGGCGCTGCCCCCTCTTGGCCCGTCGGGCCAATTCACCCCCGGGATATTTGGGGAGAGAGGAAATCAGGATGGGACAAGTGCACTGGCGGCGCGGTCCAGCCGGGCCAGCGCCTCGGTTGCTTCGTCCTCGGTCAGGGTCAGGGGCGGCAGCAGGCGGATCACGTTGTCGGCGGCGGGCACGGTGATCAGGTCGTTGTCATAGCCCGCCTTGACCACATCCGCATTCGGGGCCACGCATTTCAGCCCCAGCATCAGGCCGGTGCCGCGCACTTCGGCGAAAACACCCGGATGACTGGCCACCAGCCCCTCAAGCCCCTGTCGCAACTGGCCTGCGACGCGGTTCACATTGGCCAGAAACGCCGGATCGGCCACATGATCCATCACCGCGCAGCCGACCGCACAGGCCAAAGGGTTGCCGCCATAGGTCGAGCCGTGGCTGCCCGAGGTCATGCCTGCGGCGGCGGCTTCGGTCGCCAGCACCGCGCCAAGGGGAAAGCCGCCGCCGATGCCCTTTGCCACCATCATGATGTCAGGCTCGACCCCTGCCCATTCATGGGCAAACAGCTTGCCGGTGCGGCCCATGCCGCATTGCACCTCGTCCAGGATCAGCAGCGCGCCGGTCTCATCGCACAGGTCGCGCAACCCCTTGAGGCACTGATCGGGCAAGGGGCGGATGCCGCCTTCGCCCTGAACGGGTTCGATCAGGATGGCCGCCGTGCGGTCGGTCACGGCGGCGCGCAGGGCGTCGTGATCGCCCCAGTCCAGGTGGGTGAACCCCGGCATCAAGGGGCCAAAGCCCTTGGTCATCTTTTCCGATCCGGCGGCGGCGATCGCCGCCGTGGACCGGCCATGGAACGATCCGGCGAAGGTGACGATCTCGATACGCTCGGGGTCGCCTGCCTCGTACCAGTATTTGCGGGCCATCTTGACCGCCAGTTCGCAGGACTCCGTGCCGGAATTGGTAAAGAACACCGTGTCGGCAAAGCTGTGCTCGACCAGCTTGTCGGCCAGCGCCTGCTGCTGCGGGATCTGGTAAAGGTTCGAGACATGCCACAGCTTTTCCGCCTGATCGGTCAGCGCCTTGACCAGCGCGGGATGCGCGTGCCCCAGCGCATTGACCGCGATGCCGGCCCCCATGTCCAGCAGGCGTCGCCCGTCCGCCGTGATCAGCCAGGCCCCTTCGCCCTTGACGAATTCAAGGGAGGCACGGGAATAGGTCGGCAGAATGCTGGGGATCATGGCGATCATCCTTTGGCAAAGAAACCGTATCGGTGCATCACACCGGTGGTTTCGTCAAGTTCAAGAAGAGTTTGCGCAATCCAGCGCGGGTGACAACGGCAAAAAGACGTCAGGCGCGGGTGCGTCGGCGTCGGATCGCGGGGATATGGGCGTCGGTTGTCATGCCATGGCGGATAAGCGGTTTTGCGGGTTTTGCCAAGAGGGTATCGCGCCGGGGCTTGCCAGCGCAGCCAAAGACGCGGATAGCAGGGCGCATGTTTATCCCGCGCGCGCAAAACCCCGGCCTTACGGTCGCCTTCATGCTGGCGGCCAGCGGATTCATTGCGGGCAGCACTCTGTTCGCCAAGGCGGTTGGGGCGGGGCATCTGGGCGAGGGGCTGCATCCGCTTCAGGTCAGTCACGGGCGGTTCGTGTTTGCCTTCATGGCGCTGTCGGCGGTGATGGCGGTGGTGCGCCCGCGGCTGACGCGGGTGCACTGGCGGCTGCATCTGGGGCGCACCGGGCTTGGCTGGGCCGGCGTGTCGCTGATGTTCGCGGCGGTGGCGTTCATCCCGCTGGGCGATGCCACGGCGATCAGTTTCCTGAACCCGGTCTTTGCCATGGTGCTGGCGATCCCGCTGCTGGGCGAGACGGTCGGGCGCATCCGCTGGGCGGCGGCGGCCATCGCCATGGCGGGCGCGCTGATCCTGCTGCGCCCCGGCAGCGAGGCGTTTCAGCCCGCCGCATTGCTGGCGCTGGCGGCGGCGCTGATGATGGGGTTCGAGCTGATCTTCATCAAGAAGCTGTCGGGCCGCGAGGGGCCCTTGCAGATCCTCTTCGTCAACAATGCCATCGGCCTGTGCATCGCCAGCGCCGCGGTCTGGCCGGTCTGGACCCCGCCCACGGGGGCGGAATGGCTGGGGCTGGCGGGGGTGGGCCTGTGCATGGCCTGCGCGCAGGCCTGTTTCGTCAACGCCATGGCGCGGGCGGATGCGTCCTTCGTGACGCCCTTCAGCTATGTGACACTGGTGTTCGCGGGCTGCTATGATTTCGCGGCCTTTGGCGTGGTGCCGGATGCGGTCTCGGTGCTGGGCGCGGGCGTGATCGTGGCGGGGGCGGCCCTGTTGGCCTGGCGGCAGGCCCGCGCGGGCAGCGTGCGCCCGGCGGTGCCGCCGACCGGCGGGGGCGTGGGCTAGGTGCTTCAGGCCTTCAGGCGATAGCCGCGGCGGAACATCGACCAGGCGACCCAGATCACCAGCAGCGTGCAGACGGTCACCACCGCCAGACCCAGCCAGGGCGAGCTGTCGGACACGCCCAGCATGCCATAGCGCCCGCCGTCGATGATGTAGAACACCGGGTTCACATGGGTGATCTGGCGCAGCACCGGCGGCATCGCATGCACCGAGTAGAAGGTGCCCGACAGGAACGCCAGGGGCGTGACCACGAAATTGGTGATCGCGGCCATCTGGTCGAATTTCTGCGCAAAGACGCCCGCGACCACGCCGATCGCCCCCATCAGCGCCGATCCCAGCACAATAAAGGCCAGCATCATCACCGGATGCTGCGGCACGATACCCAGGAACACCCAGACCCCCAGCGCGATCGGCACCGCCACGAACAAGCCGCGTCCGACACCGCCCGCGATGTAGCCCAGCACCAGTTCCAGCGGTGACAACGGCGGCATCAGCGTGTCGACGATGTTGCCCTGCACCTTGGATGCGATCAGCGAGGACGAGGTGTTGCCGAACGAGTTCTGGATCACCGTCATCATCATCAGCCCCGGCGCGATGAAGGTGGTGAAGGCCACGCCCATCACATCGCTGCGCGACGGGCCGATGGCGATGGTGAAGATCACCAGGAACAGCCCGGCGGTCACCAGCGGCGCCACCAGCGTCTGCATCCAGATCGCGGTGAACCGCTGCACCTCGCGCCCGGCGAGGGTATAGAGCCCCAGCCAGTTGACGCGGCCAAACCGCCGCGTGCCCATGCCTGTGATGTTCATCCTGCGCGCCCCTTTGATTCGGTGCCTTGTAACTCTGTGTGGGATGCTTAGAATATGCGCAGTCGAATTTGAACAGGGCGGTCGGCAGATGCGGACCGCCCTTTGACCCTTGATAGACCGGATGAACCTGATGTCCTGGACCGATGAACGTGTCGAATTGCTGAAGAAAATGTGGGGCGAGGGCCAGTCGGCCAGCCAGATCGCCAAGGAACTGGGCGGTGTGACGCGCAATGCGGTGATCGGCAAGGTGCATCGGCTGGGGCTGTCCAACCGTGCCGGCGGGGCAGCCCCGGCGGCGGCGGCGGCGGACAAGCCCGAAGCCAAGCCAAAGCCCGAGACCAAGGTGAAACCGGCGCCAAAACCCGCTCCCAAGCCCGAGGTCGAGCCCGAAGACCAGCCCGAACCCGTGGTCGAGGTGCGCGCGCCCGCGCCCTTGCCGGCGCGAAAGGCGATCATCCCCGCCGGTCAGCCCCTGCCGCCGCAACCCTCGGCAAACGAGATCGACCCGGCCGCGCTGGCCAAGGTCAGCGAGATCGAGAAGAAGGCCAAGAAACTGACGCTGATGGAGCTGACCGAAAAGACCTGCAAATGGCCCGTGGGCGATCCGGCCACGCCGGATTTCTGGTTCTGCGGTCTGCCGGTCCAGCAGGGCAAGCCCTATTGCGAGGCGCATGTCGGCGTGGCCTTCCAACCCATGAGCAGCCGCCGCGACCGCCGCCGCTGATATCGGTCGCGCCTGTGGCAAAAGCGCCAAGCGATTTCCTGAGAAGGAAATCGGGCCGGAAACTTTATTCAAGTTTCCGGGGGCGGTGGCCAGAGGTCAGTGCCGCGACAGGATCAGCCATTCTCCGATGTTCTCGCGGGTGATGTAGCCCACGAAATGCCCGGTCCGGTCGGTGACGGCCACGCCTGGCGGGCTGTCTTGCATGGCACGCAGAACCGCCTCCATCGGGGTGGTCAGCTGCACGCCGGGAATGTCGGTGGTCATCGCCGTCTCGACCCGTGCGGTGCGGCGGTCGGCCTGCACCTCGGTGATGATGCTGGCGCGGGTCAGGATACCCACCAGCCGCCCGTCTGCCCCGATCACCGGAAACTCGGCCTGCGTGCTGCGCAGCACCGCCTGCGCGGCGGTGTCCACCGTGTCATGGGGCGACAGCGCCTCGTAGGCGGTGATCATCGCGTCGCGCGCCATCGCCCCCTTGGCGCGGTCCTGAAGCGCGGTGTCCGAGCTTTCGGCCCCGGCGGCGAAAAAGATGAACACCGCGATCAGCACCAGCCACGGGTTGCCGCTGGTCAGTCCCAGAAAGCCAAAGCCGAAGGCCAGCGCCTGCCCGGTGCGCGCGGCGATCCGTGTTGCGCGGACCCGGTCGGTGAATAGCGCCAGAACCGCCCGGAACACCCGGCCGCCATCCATGGGAAAGGCCGGGATCATGTTGAACAGCACAAGGATAAGGTTGACCATCGCCAGCCGCTGGACAAAGCCCTGATCGGGGTCTTCCAGCGTTTCGATCGCATCGGTCTGGACGGTCGCGCCCAGCACCAGCGTCAGGATCAGCCAGATCACCACGTTCACCGCAGGCCCGGCCAGTGCGACGGCGATCTCCTGCTTTGGGTCTTCGGGCATGCGCTCCAGCCGGGCCAGACCGCCGATCGGCAGCAGCGTGATATCCGGCGTGCGGATGCCATAACGGCGGGCCATGAAGACATGGCCCAGCTCGTGCAGTACGACGCAGGCGAACAGCGCAAGGATGAACACAAGGTTCTCGACCGCCGCAGCCGCACCGCCCGCCATGCCGGCCACGGCCACGATCCAGGCCAGCAGCAGGAAAAACGTGGCATGGATGCGGATTTCGGTGCCGCGAATCGTGCCGATGGGAAAGGACCAACTCATGTGTCTATCCTGTGCGTGCCTGCCGGATTTGCAAGTGTGATGCGCGGCAGGCTCTAGCCCTGTCCCCGGCGCTTGGCGCGCAGGGTGGGGTCGGCCTGTGTCGGATCCTCGGGCCAGGGATGGCGGGGATAGCGCGCGCGCATGTCCTTGCGCACATCGGCATAAGAGCCCGACCAGAAGCCCGGCAGGTCCATCGTGGTCTGCACGGGGCGACCCGCAGGCGACAGCAGCGTGACGCGCAGCGGCTGGCCCGCGACCGCCGGGTGGGTGGTCTGGCCGAACATCTCTTGCAGGCGCAACTGGATTTCCGGGGCCTCGCCCGCGTAATCGATCGGGATGCGACGGCCCAGCGGGGTGGTGAAATGGCCGGGCACCGCGCGGTCCAGCGCCTGCATCTGGTCCCAGCTCAGCATCGCGCGCAGGGCGTCGTGGATGTCAAAGCGTTTCCAGTCCTCGGCGGATTTCACGCCCGCCAGATGCGGCAGCAGCCAGTCGTCAAGGGTGTCCATCAGGGCAGACGCGGACATATCCGGCAGGTCATGCCTGTCTGCCCGCGCCAAGGCCACGCGCGCGATGAACCGCCGCGCAGCAGCCGAGGGGGCAAGCCCCAGATCGCGCACCCCGTCCAGCATGGCGCGGGCGATGGCCTCGGGGGCTGCGTCCTTCCATGTCCGGTCGTCCAGCACGACCGCGCCCAGCCGCTCCTGCCGTCGTGCGATCACGCGGCGGTCGCGTTTGGACCATTCGCAGATGTCCTCCCACGCGATCCGGTCGGGGAACAGCCCGCGCAGTTCGGCCTCGGAAATCGCGATGGCCTGCCGGATGCGGGCCTCGCGCGGGTTGCCGTCGGTGTCGGTGACGACGATCAGCCGCGCATTGGCCAGCGGGTCGGAATCGTCCAGCACGGCGCCCTTGCCACCCGACAGCACAAAGCGCGGCGCATCGCCGCTGCGGCGCTGGCCGATACGGTCGGGATAGGCCAGTGCGGCCATCTCGGCCACGCCGAGACTGCCCTGGCGGGCGCTTTTGGCGGCTTTCGACAGGCGCTTTGCCTCGGTCCGGATGCGCTCGGTCACGCCACGGTTGGCCGCGTGGGGGCGGGTTTCGGCGTAGCGGCGGGGATCTGTCACCGCCTCGATCCGCAGGGTCAGATCGACGGGTGCTGCGCGCGGCAGCGGGTCGCGTTCGGACAGCAACGCCGCCAGCGGCGCGGCCTGCGGGCCTGCAAGGGTCAGCATGTGGCCCAGACGCGGATGCAAGGGCAGGGCGGCCAGCGCGCGGCCATGATCGGTGATCAGCCCGCGATCGTCCAGCGCGCCCAGCATCGCCAGCAGCGCCTGCGCCTCGGCATAGGCACCGGGGTTGGGCGGGGTCAGGAATGGCAGATCGGCGGGCGCGGCCCCCCAGAGCGCCAGTTCCAGCGCCAGCGCGGCCAGATCCGCCGCCTCGATCTCGGCCGGGGGAAAGGCGGCCATTGCGCCATCCTCGCCCCTGGTCCACAGCCGGTAACAGGTGCCTGCCGCGACCCGGCCCGCGCGGCCCGCGCGCTGCGTCGCCTCGGCCCGGGTCACCCGTTCGGTCACCAGCCGCGACATGCCCGCACCGGGATCGAACCGCGCGCGGCGGGCGCGTCCTGCATCGACGACCACGCGGATATCCTCGATCGTCAGCGAGGTTTCCGCGATGGCCGTTGCCAGCACCACCTTGCGCCCCTGCGCCACAGGGGCGATGGCGGCGCGCTGCTCGGCAAAGGGCATCGCGCCGAACAGGGGCCGGATCGTGCAATCCGGCGGCAGGCGCGATTGCAGCAACGATTGCGTGCGGCGGATCTCGCCCTCGCCCGGCAGAAACACCAGCACGCCGCCCGTTGTCTCGGCCACCGCCTGCGTCACCAGATCGGCGGTGGCCGGTTCCAGCCGCGCGCCCTTGGGCAGCGGGCGGTCCAGCCAGCGGGTATCGACGTCAAAGGCGCGCCCCTGCGAGGTCAAGATGGGGGCGGCCATCAGATCGGCCACCGGCTGCGCGTCCAGCGTGGCGGACATCGCCAGCAGGATCAGGTCGTCACGCAGCGCGCCCGTCACTTCAAGACACAGGGCCAGCCCCAGATCGGCGTTGAGAGAACGCTCGTGGAATTCGTCAAAGATCACCGCACCCACGCCGGGCAGGTCGGGGGCCGATTGCAGCATCCGGGTCAGGATGCCTTCGGTCACCACCTCGATCCGGGTGGCAGCATTGCTGCGCGCCTCGCCGCGCATGCGGTAGCCGACGGTCTGGCCCACGGGTTCGCCCAGGGTTTCGGCCATCCGCTCGGCCGCGGCGCGCGCGGCCAGGCGGCGCGGCTCCAGCATGACTATGCGGCCCGGTGTCAGCCCGGCGCGCAGGATTTCCAGCGGCACCACGGTGGTCTTGCCCGCGCCGGGGGGCGCTTGCAGCACGGCGCGACCTGATTGGCGCAGGGCAGCCAGCAAGTCGGGGATGACATCGTGGATGGGCAGGCGGGTCATGGCCGTGTTATCGCGCGCTTTTGGCGGGCGGGAAAGGGGGGCTGTCTGCCCCCCTCTTGGCCCGATGGGCCAATTCACTCCNCCCGATGGGCCAATTCACCCCCCGAGGATATTTCCAGAGAGAGGAAGCCCGGGCTGGACTTTGACGGGCGTGCTGGGCATCACGTCGCCCAAGGCAAGGAGGTTGGGCATGGAGATCGCGGAACTGGCAGGCAGGATCGTGGCAGGCGACCGGCGGGCGCTGGCGCGGGCGATCACGCTGGTGGAAAGCCGCCGGGCGGATCACCGGGCACAGGCGGCGGAGCTGATCGAGGATCTGCGCGTGCGCAGCGACGCGCAGGCCATACGGATCGGGCTGTCAGGCACGCCGGGGGTGGGCAAATCGACCTTTATCGAAAGCTTCGGCATGATGTTGCTGGCGCAGGGGTTGCGCGTGGCGGTTCTGGCGGTCGACCCCAGTTCGGCCCGATCGGGCGGGTCCATCCTGGGCGACAAGACCCGGATGGAACGGCTGAGCCGCGAGCCCGGCGCGTTCATCCGCCCCTCGCCCAGCCAGACCCATCTGGGCGGTGTCGCCCGGCGCACCCGCGAGGCGGTGGCCCTGTGCGAGGCGGCGGGCTTTGACGTGGTGCTGATCGAAACCGTGGGCGTGGGGCAATCCGAAACCGTGGTGGCCGAGATGTCGGACCTGTTCGTTCTGCTGCTGGCCCCGGCGGGCGGCGACGAGTTGCAGGGCGTCAAGCGCGGCATCATGGAGATGGCCGACCTGATCCTTGTCAACAAGGCCGATGGCGATCTGAAGCCCGCCGCGATGCGCACGCAGGCCGATTACGCCGGGGCGCTGCGGCTGTTGCGCAAGCGACCGCAGGATCCCGAGGGCTATCCAAAGGCGGTCTGCGTCTCGGCCTTGCAGGAGGACGGTCTGGCCAAGGCTTGGGAAGACATGCGCCATCTGGTCGACTGGCGGCGCGAGACCGGGCATTTCGAGGGCCGCCGCGCGGAACAGGCGCGCTACTGGTTCGCGCAGGAGGTGCGCCACGCCCTGCTGGCGCAGCTTGAGACTCCGCAGGCCCGCGCGCAGATGGACGATCTGGCGCGGGCGGTGGCCGAGGGGCAGATCACCCCGACGGTGGCGGCAACGCGGATGATGGAGGACCTGCGCGGTGACTAGGCCAATCCACAGGGTGACAGCCCGGTTCGCCCGCGCTATCATCCTCGCGCAACATGGAGGATGCAGAATGTATCGTGGGGTCTGGCTGATCTGATCCGATCCCGCCCGAAGGGGTCGGGTGCGCGCCGGTGGTGCGACCTGTTCCCGTGCGATATGCCCAGCGATGCAGCCTGTGAAAGCCCAGACCATGTTCCGTTACTTCGAAAACCTCGTCGATCCCTACACGTCCTATGCCCGCACCGATCACCCGCCGCAAACCCTGTGGCGGTTCATGTGGGACTACTCGCAGCCGTTCAAGAGCGTGTTCGCGCTGACCGCCTTCATGTCGGTGCTGGTGGCGGGGGTCGAGATTGCGCTGATCTACTACATGGGCTGGATCGTTGACATCCTTCAGGGCGATCCCGCGCAGGTCTGGGAACGCCACGGCACCGCGCTGATTGCGTTGGCGCTGTTCATCCTGCTGCTGCGCCCGGCGATTCAGGCGTTTGACGTGCTGCTGCTGAACAACACGATCATGCCGAATTTCGCCACGCTGATCCGCTGGCGGGCGCATGCCCACGTGCTGCGGCAATCGGTGGGCTGGTTCGAGAACGATTTTGCCGGCCGCATCGCCAACCGGATCGTCCAGACGCCCCCGGCGGCGGGCGAGGCGGTGTTTCAGGTGTTCGACGCGGTCACCTTCTCGCTGGCCTATGCGGCGGGGGCGGTGATCGTGCTGGGCGGGGCGGACGCGCGTCTGATGCTGCCGCTGCTGGCCTGGATGCTGGCTTATGGCCTGCTGATGCGCTGGGCGATCACCCGGGTCAGCCCGGCCAGTCAGGCCGCAGCGGACGCGCGCAGCGCGGTGACGGGGCGCGTGGTGGACAGCTATACCAACATCCATTCGGTCAAGATGTTCGCGCGCCACGAACAGGAACTGGCCTTTGCGCAAGAGGCGATCGAGGATGCGCGCCGCACCTTTCAGGCGGAAATGCGGCTGTATACGAAGATGGATTTCGGGCTGGTGCTGCTGAACGGTCTGCTGATCGTGGCGGTGGTCGGCTGGGCCGTCTGGCTGTGGATGCAGGGACAGGCCAGCGTGGGTGCGGTGGCGGCGGCGACGGCGCTGACCCTGCGGCTGAACGCGATGACCGGCTGGATCATGTGGGCGCTGACCACGCTGTTCCGGCAGTTGGGCGTGGTGTCCGAAGGGATGGAGACGATTGCCCAGCCCATCACCCTGCCGGATGCGCCGGAAGCTGGAGCCTTGCAGGTTACGCGTGGCGAGATCAGTTTCGAGAACCTGCACCACAGCTATGGCCGCGACAGCGGCGGGCTGGAGGGTCTGGATCTGGCCGTGGCACCGGGCGAAAAGGTCGGGCTGGTGGGCCGGTCGGGTGCCGGCAAATCCACGCTGATGAAGCTGCTGCTGCGGTTCTATGCGGCCGAAGGCGGTCGCATCGTGATCGACGGGCAGGACATCGCCGATGTGGCGCAGGACAGCCTGCGCCGCCAGATCGGCATGGTCAGCCAGGACACGGCCTTGCTGCACCGTTCGGTGCGCGACAACCTGGCCTATGGTCGTCCCGATGCAACCGAAGAGCAGATGATCCGCGCTGTCGAACAGGCGCAGGCGCTGGAGTTCATCGCCGATCTGCAGGACCCGCAGGGGCGGCGGGGCCTTGATGCCCATGTGGGCGAGCGTGGCGTGAAACTGTCGGGCGGGCAGCGGCAACGCATCGCGCTGGCCCGGGTGATCCTGAAGAATGCGCCGATCTTGTTGCTGGACGAGGCGACAAGCGCGCTGGATTCCGAGGTCGAGGCGGCGGTGCAGGACACGCTGTACACGATGATGGAGGGCAAGACCGTGATCGCCATCGCGCACCGCCTGTCCACCATCGCGCGGATGGACCGGATCGTGGTGCTGGATCAGGGCCGCATCGTCGAGCAGGGCAGCCACGCCGGGTTGCTGGCGCAGGGCGGGCTGTATGCCACGCTTTGGGCGCATCAGTCGGGCGGGTTTCTGGGCGAAGGCTGATAGGGGGCGATCCGGGCAAATCCCCCTTGACGCCCCCGGTGATTCCGCCTAATCACCCACAACGATTTTCAGGGCGCTGCCCATGGCAGTGCCCTTATATGTTGCAGGGGCCGGACACGGTCCCCCGATCCAGAACGAGGTAACAGATATGTCGCGCCGCTGCGAACTGACCGGGAAAGGCCCGATGACTGGCAACAACGTCAGCCATGCCAACAACAAGACACGGCGTCGCTTTCTGCCGAACCTGAACGACACCACGCTGCAATCCGAAGCGTTGAACCGTGGCGTCAAGCTGCGCATTTCCGCCTCGGCGCTGCGGTCCGTCGATCACCGCGGTGGTCTGGACGCGTTCCTGATCAAGGCCAAGGATGCCGAGCTGTCGACCAACGCGCTGAAGCTGAAGAAAGAGATCATGAAGGCGCAGGCCGACAACGCCTGATCCTTTTCGACCGAGTGTCACGCAGCCCCGTCGGCATACCGGCGGGGCTGTTTCGTTTTGCCGCTTTCCGCCGCCGCGCCGCAAAGCTATATCCGGTGGCATGATCGCGTTTCGTCATCCCCTGCTGAGTGCCGTTCTGGTGCTGGTTCTGGCCCTGACGGGCCAGTCCATGGCGATCGCGCGCGGGATGCCCGGCCCGGCCGGGCAGATGGTGCTGTGCACCGGATCGGGGCCCGTCACCGTTCTGGTCGATGAGGATGGCCAGCCCACCAGCCCGCCGCATATCTGCCCCGAGTGCACGCAGTCGCTGTTTGCCGCGCATTGGGATGCACCCGCGCCACAGTCCCACGCAGCGCCCCGGCTGATCGCCCTGAGCCCCGGCGCGCAGGCTGCCATCGCCTGCGCTCTGGCCCCGCTGCCACAGGCGCGTGGCCCGCCTGTGCTGTCCTGACCCAACCTACGGATCACGACAGATACAGGAAAGGACCATTCAGATGTCGATCAAATCCAGCCTTCTGGCCGCCGCCGCCGCGGTCGCCCTTGCCATGCCTGCTTTTGCAGCCGATATCGAGGTGCAAGACCCCTACGCGCGGGTGTCCTCGATGATGTCCAGCTCGGGCGCGGCCTTCATGATCATCCGCAATCACGGCGACACCGATGATCACCTTGTCAGTGCCACATCCGACGTGGCCGAAAAGGTCGAACTGCACACCCATGACGAGGACGCCAACGGTGTCATGCGCATGATCCACATCGAGGAAGGGCTTGCCCTGCCTGCGGATGGAGAGATCGAAATGGTGCGCGGGGGCAATCACGTGATGTTCCTGGGCCTGAACCGGGAACTGGCGCAGGGCGACATGGTGACCGTGACGCTGCAATTCGAAAAGGCGGGCGCCATCACGGTCGAGGTGCCGGTGGACATGGAGCGCAAGCCGGCGCATGGCCACGCAGGGCACGGCCACGGCCAGATGAAAAAGGCCGACTGAGCCGGTTTTGAATACCGAAAGGCCGCCCCGAAACGGGCGGTCTTGTCCGCTTCAGGCGCGGCGCGACAGCACGGTCTCGACCCAGTCGGGCACGATCTGAGTGGCCGCGCCGAACCGCGTCTCGGCGAAGTCCGACACGGTGGCCGAGGGTTCGAGGTTCAGCTCGACCGTGTGCGCGCCGGCCTGTGCGGCCTCCTGCACGAACCCGGCGGCTGGATAGACATTGCCCGAGGTGCCGATGGCCGCAAACAGCCCGGCCCCGGCCAGATGGTCGGCGATGTCCTCCATGTGATAGGGAAACTCGCCGAACCACACCACGTCCGGCCGGGTGGCAGGGGCGTGACAGGCCGGGCAGGGATCGTCGGGTGCCATCACCGCAGCTGCGTCCCAGCGGTGATCGCAGGCGTCGCACAGTGCGCGCGCCAGTTGCCCGTGCATGTGGATGACATCGCGCGCGCCCGCCGCCTCGTGCAGGTGGTCGACGTTCTGGGTGACGATCACCACCGTGCCCGCATATTCGGCCTGCAACCGCGCCAAGGCGTCATGCGCCGCATTGGGCGTGGCCTGTGCGGCATGGGCGCGGCGCTGGTTGTAGAAATCATGCACCAGCGCGGGGTTGCGCGCGAATCCTTCGGGCGTCGCCACATCCTCGATCGGATAGCGGGTCCACAACCCGTCCTTGTCCCGAAACGTGCCCAGCCCGCTTTCGGCGGAAATGCCGGCACCTGTCAGGATCACGATCTTGTCCATGGCTTGCCCTTCGTTCCGTTTCGCGCAACACCTGCGTACATGACCCAGCGTATTCTCTTTGTCTGCATTGGCAACATCTGCCGCTCACCCTCGGCCCATGCCGTGTTGCGCGCGTTGCGGCCCGACTGGCAGATCGACAGCGCGGGCACGTCGGACTGGCACGCGGGCGAGGCACCCTATGCGCCGATGCAGACCGCGGCAAAGGCGCGCGGCATCTCAATGGCCGACCTGCGCGCGCGGCAGGTCGCGTCCGCCGATTTTGACCGTTTCGACCTGATCCTTGCGATGGATGCGCAGAACCTGACCCGGACCGAGGCGCTGCGCCCCACGGGCAATGACACGCCGGTGCATCTGTTCACAGACTATGAGGGAATTGCGGACGATCATGTGCCCGACCCGTATTACACTCGCGATTTCGAGGGCTGTCTGGACCTGATCGAGGCCTGCGCCAAGGGGCTGGTCGCGCGGCTGGGATGACCCGTCAGCTACAACGCTGCTCGGCCTGTGCACCGAAGGCGCGATAGCGCAGCCAGAAACGCTTGTTGTCTGCACTGCTGGATTGCCGCATTTCCTGCGCGCGATGGGGATCGCGAAAGAACCTGGCCGCCTGCCGTTGCTCCCGTCGCGTCAGGGACTGATCGGCCACCGCCTGAATGCAGGCGCACAGGGCGGGTGATTTCTGCTTGCGCGGGGACGAGTTGCAGGCCCGGTCGATGGGACCGGCCAAAACGGCTGCCGGGGCCAAGGATACCAGAAAACCCGCGAGGATCGAGCCGATGACTGCCTGTCTCATGTCTGTTCTGCCTGATCTGCCGCGCGTTCCGCGCTGATTATGGCTCCGATCATGACGCAGATGACGGCAGTTTTCAATCGTGCCTTGGGCGCAAGGCGCCTCACATTCCGGTCATTCGGGGATAATGGTGCTGCTGGACAGGATTGAACTGTCGACCTCTCCCTTACCAAGGGAGTGCTCTACCACTGAGCTACAGCAGCGCCTTGCGTGGGCGGCTGATTAGACGCAATTGCAAACAGGCGCAAGCGCAATCTGGACGGTTTTTTCGCCCTACTGTAGACAGGGGGCATGACCAGCAAGAGCATCGGCAAAAATCAGGCCAAAAAGGACGCCGAGCGAGACGCGCGGTTGAAGGCGGCGCTGAAGGCCAATATGGCAAGGCGCAAGGCACAGGCCCGCGCCCGCGCAGGGCAGGACGCGGACAACAAGACCGACACAGGCACAGATACAGGCGAAAAGGGGCAGGGCTGATGGATTCGATTATCGTGCGCGGAAATGGCGCGCTGAACGGGCAGATCCCGATCGCAGGGGCCAAGAACGCCTGCCTGACGCTGATGCCCGCCACCTTGCTAAGCGACGAGCCGTTGACGCTGACCAACGCGCCGCGCCTGTCGGACATCCGCACCATGACCACCCTGCTGCAATCGCTGGGTGCCGAAGTGGTGTCGATGCAGGACGGGCAGGTACTGGCGCTGTCCAGCCACAAGCTGGCCAGCACGCGGGCCGAATATGACATCGTGCGCAAGATGCGGGCGTCGATCCTTGTGCTGGGCCCGTTGCTGGCGCGCGAGGGACAGGCGCAGGTGTCGCTGCCCGGTGGCTGTGCCATCGGCGCACGGCCCGTGGACCTGCATCTGCGCGCGATGGAGGCGCTGGGTGCCGAGATGGAACTGCGCGACGGCTATGTTCATGCCCGCGCGCCGGGCGGGCTGAAAGGCGGGGCGTTCGAGTTTCCGCTGGTGTCGGTCGGGGCCACGGAAAACGCGCTGATGGCGGCGACACTGGCGCGCGGCACCACGGTGCTGAAGAACGCCGCGCGTGAGCCTGAAATCGTGGATCTGGCGCAATGCCTGCGCCGCATGGGCGCGCAGATCGAGGGTGAGGGCACCGGCACGATCACCATTCAGGGCGTCGATCGCCTGGGCGGTGCCACGCATCCGGTCGTGACCGACCGGATCGAACTGGGCACCTACATGCTGGCCCCGGCAATCTGCGGCGGCGAGGTCGAGTTGCTGGGCGGGCGGATCGACCTTGTGGGCGCGTTCTGCGAAAAGCTGGACGCGGCGGGAATCTCGGTGGAACAGACCAACGTGGGGCTGAAGGTTGCGCGCAAGAATGGCCGCGTGCGGGCGGTCGATGTCACGACCGAGCCGTTTCCGGGCTTTCCCACCGATCTGCAGGCGCAGATGATGGCGCTGCTGTGCACCGCCGAGGGCACCAGCGTGCTGCAGGAGCGGATTTTCGAGAACCGGTTCATGCATGCGCCGGAGCTGATGCGCATGGGGGCACGGATCGAGGTGTCGGGCGGCACGGCCACGGTGCACGGGGTCGAGCGGCTGAAAGGCGCGCCGGTGATGGCGACCGATCTGCGCGCCAGCGTGTCGCTGATCCTTGCGGGTCTGGCCGCCGAGGGCGAGACCATCGTGAACCGCGTCTACCATCTGGATCGCGGCTACGAGCGGGTCGAGGACAAGCTGAGCGCGGTGGGGGCCCATATCGAACGGGTGACCGGCCAGTGACCAGCGATGCGCGATTCGAGGACGGGCGCGAGGGGCCGTTGAACCTGGGCGCGCTGGACGCGGATGATCTGCGTGTGATCTCGGCGCTTGTGCAGGACGCAGTGTTCCCGGCCTCGGAAATGACGTGGCGGGGCAAGGACCGGCGCTTTGCGCTGCTGCTGAACCGGTTTCGCTGGGAGGATCGCGGCCGTGACCGGCACGGGCCGGAACGGGTGCGCTCGCTGCTGGTGTTCGGCAACGTGCAGCGCGTGGCCAGCCAGGGCGTGCCGCGCGGCGATGCAGAAACCGTGCTTTCGCTGCTGGCGCTGGACTGGCAACCGGGCGACGCCCCGGGCGGTGTGCTGGAGCTGCAGCTTGCCGGGGATGGCGCGATCCGGCTGGAGGTCGAGGCGCTGGAAGTGAACCTGCGCGATGTGACGCGGCCTTACCGCGCGCCTTCGGGACGGGTGCCTGGGCATCCTGACGATCTGTGATCAGATGGAACGCGGCTGCGCCGCGTGCTGATACCTCGGCCCGTGGCTTGCGCCACGAACCTCGGGCCGCGTGTGGCGATCGTGGTGGGTCAGGTCCTGTGGCGTGCCTGTGGTGCGGACGGGAGCCTCCGGCGGGAGTTTATCTGGCAAGATGAAGCAGGGGCGGCTTGAGCACCGCACGCCGGGGCGCTATGTGGCAGGCCAGCCCTGAAGGATGAATGATGCCCCAGTTTCTTGACGCCACCGCCCCGGATTTCGACGCTGCCTTTGCCGCGCTGCTGAGCGCCAAGCGCGAGGACAACGTGGATGTCGATGACGTGGTCGCGGGCATCATCGCCGATGTGCGCAACCGGGGCGACCAGGCAGTGATCGAGCTGACGGCGCGGTTTGACCGGCTGGAGCTGACGCCCGAAACCCTGCGGTTTTCGCAAGACGAGATCGAGGCGCTGATCGCGCAGGTGCCCGCGCATGAGCGCGACGCGCTGGAACTGGCGGCGGCGCGAATCCGCGACTATCACGCGCGGCAGATGCCGCAGGATCAAAGCTGGACCGATGCGCAGGGGGCAACACTGGGCTGGCGGTGGACGCCTGTTTCCGCAGCGGGGCTGTATGTGCCCGGTGGGCTGGCGTCTTACCCGTCCTCGGTGCTGATGAACGCGATTCCGGCCAAGGTGGCCGGGGTGGAGCGTCTGGCCATCGTGGTGCCGACGCCCGACGGGGTGGCCAATCCGCTGGTGCTGCTGGCGGCCCGCATCGCCGGTGTCGACGAGATCTATCGCATCGGCGGCGCGCAGGCGATTGCGGCGCTGGCCTATGGCACTGAAACCATCTCCCCGGTGGACAAGATCACCGGGCCGGGCAACGCCTTTGTCGCGGCGGCCAAGCGGCGGGTGTTCGGCAAGGTCGGCATCGACATGATCGCCGGGCCGTCGGAGATCCTGGTGATCGCGGATGGCGACAACGATCCCGACTGGCTGGCGCTGGATCTGCTGAGCCAGGCCGAGCATGATGAAAGCGCGCAGTCCATCCTGATCACCGACAGCCCGGCCATGGCGCGAGCGGTGGCGGCGGCGGTCGAGAGGTATCTGACCACGCTGGAGCGGCGCGAGATTGCTGCCGCAAGCTGGCGTGATTTTGGCGCGATCATCACCGTGCCTGATCTGGACACCGCCGCCGCCCTGTCGAACCGCGTGGCGCCCGAGCACCTGGAACTGTGCGTGGCCGATGCCGATGCGCTGTCCGACAAGATCACCCATGCGGGGGCGATCTTCCTGGGGGCGTGGACGCCCGAGGCAATCGGCGATTACGTCGGCGGGCCGAACCATGTGCTGCCCACCGCGCGCTCGGCCCGGTTTTCATCCGGCCTGTCGGTGATGGATTTCGTCAAGCGCACGACGCTGGCGCGGATGACGCCGGGCGCGCTGGCCGCGATCGGTGCGGCGGCGGAGACGCTGGCGATATCCGAGGGGCTGGAAGCGCATGGCCTGTCCGTGCGCGCGCGTCTGAACCGTCTGAACGAAGGGTAAGCCGGCAACTGGCGCATTGCCCAATGCCCGTTGCTGCGCTAGGCACGTCGCAGACCACTGCGAAGAGATGCCACATGTCCCATATCAGCCATATCGAGCTGGACGACGCCAATCTGCCGCCGCCCACACCGGAAATCGAACAGGAACGGCAGGTCGCCATGTTCGATCTGCTGGAAGCCAACAGCTTTTCCCTGCCCAGGCGCGATGACCGCGTGGTACCCGATGGCCCCTACAAGGTGGGCCTGTCGATCCGCGAAAAGCGGCTGGTGTTCGACGTGCTGACGGACAGCGGCGAAAAGGCGGCCGAGTTCCATCTGTCGCTGTCGCCCTTCCGGCAGGTGGTCAAGGATTACTGGGCGATCTGCGAAAGTTATTACGACGCGGTCAAGAACTCGGCCCCCAGCCAGATCGAGACGATCGACATGGCGCGGCGGGGCATCCACAACGAAGGCGCGCGCATTTTGGCGGAACGGCTGGAGGGCAAGGCCGATATCGACAATGACACCGCGCGCCGCCTGTTCACCCTGATCTGCGTCCTGCACTTCGGGGGCTGATGCGTGCCGCAGACATTGCCCCAATCGGTGCTGTATTGCTGCGATCACAACGCGGTCCGGTCCCCCATGGCCGAGGGGATCATGAAAAAGTTCTATGGCTCGGACACCTATGTGCAGTCGGTCGGCGTGAAAAGCGATCTTGAGATCGACGGCTTTGCCATCGCGGTCTGCGCCGAGATCGGGGTAGAGCTGGCGCGCCACCGCAGCCGCAGTTTCGAGCAGTTGCAGGAATGGGGCGACGACCTGTCGGCGTTCGATCTGGTGGTGGCGCTGTCGCCGGCCAGCCAGCGGCAGGCGCTGGAACTGACGCGGGTGTATCACCTCGAGGTCGAGTACTGGCCGATCATGGACCCGACGGGCCTGGGCGAGACGCGCGAGGCCAAGCTGGCCGCCTATCGCCAGAGCCGTGACCAGATCGTGGCGCATCTGACCCGGCGCTGGGGCCCGCCGCGTCTGGGCTGATCCGGTTCAGCGAAACGCGGGCCCGTGCGCCCAGACCGTCAGCGAATGGCGCGCGCCTCGGGTGACCGGGGTGACACGGTGCAGCAAATAGCTGCCGAACAGCGTGGCGCTGCCCTGCGTGCGCTTGGCGGTTGCGACATTGGCCGAGGGCATCACCTCGAGCGCGCCGCCGTCGTAGGCATCGGCGGGCGACAGTTGCACCACGAAGGTCAGCTTGCGTTTGCGCGCCAGCATCGCGTCGCCAATGTCGGCGTGCCAGTCGAAATGCCCCTCTCGCTCGGCTCCGTAGCGGGCGACCTGCGGGCTTTCGGCGAATTCCGTCAGGTCGAAACCGAAGGCATCGCGATTGGCCGAGCGCACCACGTCGATGATCCGGTCCATCACCCAGCCGGTGCCCGGCACATCGTCCAGCCAGACCAAGTCGGCGCGGCGCAGGTTGTGATCGCGCATCTGCCCCACCAGCCGGGCATCCTGTGCGCTGTGCCCCGATGCTGCCGCGACGATGGCGGCGCATTCGGCGGGTGTGAAGGCCGCTGTGACGGTGTGGATGTGGATCACGTGTGCTGCCCTGACATTCCTGCGATAGACGGGCTTAGCGCGAGGCGCAGGCCGTTGCTTGCCCGTTTTCGCCGTGCGCGTCGCTTTCGGGCTTTTCGTCGCGCGCGCCGGGGCCCATATCGGCGGGATGGAACAGGTGCTGGACATCGGCGGTTTTGAACAGGTGGCGCGCGAAACGGTTGCGGGCCTGCCTGCGCCCTTTGCGGCGTTGGCGCAGGATGTGGCGCTGCGCGTGGCCGACTGGCCGCCCGACGACATGTTGCGCGAGATGGAGATCGACGATCGGCTGGACCTGACCGGGCTGTATGATGGCATCCCGGTGACGGAAAAATCGGTCTGGGATCAGCCGATGGGGCCGGATGTGGTGTGGCTGTTCCGGCAGCCCATTCTGGCGGAATGGCGCGATCGGGGGGATGTGACGCTGGAGCGGTTGATCGCCCATGTCACCGTGCACGAATTCGCGCATCATTTCGGTTGGTCCGATGATGATATCGCCACCATCGACCGTTGGTGGGAGTGATCAAGCGCGGATGACCCAGCGTTTGTCGACCCAAAGGCCGCGAAAGTGCCGTGTAGGTGTCGATGCGCGCGAGAGCCCTTGTTCGGCCAGTGCCGTATCCACGGCCTCGAGAACGGCCTCGACGCGCTGGTCGATGTGGCGGGGCGCGATGAGCGCCGCCCAGCCGTCTTGAGGATGAAACAGCACCAAATCAAGCGGGCCATAGCCTGCAAGCATCGTCCGATGGCTGACCGCTGTCAGCGCGTCCCAGGGGATGGTGCGGTCGCGCAGCGTAACGCCCGCGCCATCAAAGTGAAGAACAGGCGGCTTTGCCTGCAACTCCCGCCAACCCCATACCCCGATCAGCAGCGCCAGCAGCAGGGGCGCGCCAATCGGTATCAAGGCTGCGGGGTGCCAAAGCTGCTCGATCCCGAAGCGCGCGATGGCAATAGTTGCGAACAGCGCCAGCGCCGCAAAAACCGCGGCGATCCCCAGCAGAATCCAGGCTGCCGCACGATAACGCCGAAGTGCCGTCATGACCGGTCGCGCCAGCCGTTGACGATGGGATAGCGCCGGTCCAGCCAGAACGCCTTTTTCGACAGGCGCGCGCCGGGGGCGGACTGGAACCGCTTGTATTCGCTGATATAGAGCAGGGTCTCGACCTTTTCGACGGTGGCGCGGTCGAACCCTTCGGCCACGCAATCGGCCACGCTGGCATCCTCGTCCACCAGAAGTTCCAGTATCCGGTCCAGCACGTCATAGGGCGGCAGGCTGTCGTCGTCGCGCTGATCGGGGCGCAGCTCGGCCGAAGGGGGCTTGTCGATCACGCGCGGGGGGATCACGGTGCCCGCAGGCCCCATCATCCAGTCGCGGTGCGTGTCATTGCGCCAGCGGCACAGGGCGAACACGCGTGTCTTGTAGACATCCTTGATCGGGTTGTAGCCGCCCGCCATGTCGCCATAGATCGTGGCATAGCCCACCGCGACCTCGGACTTGTTGCCGGTGGTCAGCAGTATTTCACCGAACTTGTTGGACAGCGCCATCAACAGCAGCCCGCGCAGGCGCGACTGAATGTTTTCCTCGGTCAGGTCGGGACTGGTGCCCTGAAACAGCGGGGCCAGCGTGTTGGTGATCGCCTGCCGCCCTTCGGCAATGGGCACGAAATCATAGCGGCAGCCCAAGTTTTCGGCCACGGCCCTGGCATCGTCAAGCGAGGCTTCCGAAGTGTATTCCGATGGCAGCATGACGCAGCGCACGTTCTGCGGCCCCAGCGCATCGGCGGCGATGGTCGCGACGATGGCACTGTCGATGCCGCCCGACAGGCCCAGCAGCACCTTTTTGAACCCGGTCTTGGCCATGTAGTCGCGCAGGGCCAGCACCATGACGTGGTAATCCTGCTCCATCGTGTCGGGAATATGTGCCAGCGGGCCCTGCTCGATCCGCCAGCCATCGGGGGTGCGGGTCAGGTCGAGATGCTGAATCGCCTCGGCCATCACGGGCATCTGCAGCGCCAGCGCCCCGCCGGGGTTCAGCGCAAAAGAGCCGCCATCGAACACCTGGTCATCCTGCCCACCCACAAGGTTGAGGTAGATTGCCGGCAGACCCGTCTCCACCACGCGTGACACCATCACGTTCTGCCGCATCTCCATCTTGTTGCGGAAATAGGGCGAGCCGTTGGGCACCAGCAGGATCTCGGCGCCCGTCTCGGCCAGGGTTTCGGAGACATCCTCGTACCAGGCATCCTCGCACACCGGGCTGCCGATGCGCACGCCGTTGATCACGTAAGGGCCGGTCACATCGCCGGCCTCGAACGTGCGTTCCTCGTCGAAGACGTTGAAATTGGGCAGGTGGTGCTTCAGCACCTCGGCCTTGATCTGACCGTCTTGCAGGATGTAATAGGCGTTGTGCAGGCGCACACCGTCCAGAGTGGGGCCGCCGATGGCCATGGCGGGGCCGTCCGCGCACTCGACCGCCAACTGCCGGATGCGGGTGATCGCGGTCTGATGGAACACCGGTTTCAGGATCAGATCCTGCATGTTGTAGCCGGTGATGAACATCTCGGGCAGGGCCACCAGATCGGCCCCTGCGTCGCGCGCTGCACGCCAGGCGGTCAGTGCCTTCTGGGCATTGCCCTCGATATCGCCCACGGTGGCGTTCAACTGGGCCAAAGTGATACGAAACCGGTCGGCCATCTGCTGCATTCCCCTGCCTGTTCTGAAGGTGATGTAACAGATCGCGGACAAAGGAAAAGGGCAAGCGCCCGCGCCAAGTCGCCCACCGGGCCAAAAGGCGTTGCGACACACCGGTGGCTTCTTTAGATTTCCGCCAAGCGCAACAGGCAGGCGCCGGGGGCAAGGCAGGAATGCAGACCATGACGATCAGCACCGCGAAATTGGCATATCTGGCATTGGGCATCGCACTGGCGACGGCCCAACCCGCCCTGGCGCAGGATGACAGCCAGACCAAGGAATATGACGATGGCGGCGTCTACGAGGGCGAATTCCGCAACGGGGTACAGCACGGGCAGGGCACCTATCGCCTGCCAAACGGCTACGAATACACCGGCGAGTGGGTCGATGGCGAGATTCGCGGCAAGGGCGTGGCGCGGTTTCCCAACGGCTCGGTCTATGAGGGCGAGTTCGAAAAGGGCAAGCCGCATGGCGTCGGCCGGATCGTGTTCTCTGATGGCGGCACCTTCGAGGGCGACTGGGTCGAGGGGCAGATCACCGGACGCGGCGTGGCGGTCTATGCCAACGGCGTGCGCTACGAAGGCGGGTTTCGCAACGCCATGCATCACGGTCAGGGCACGATGGAATCGCCCGGCGGCTATGTCTACGAGGGTGACTGGGTCAATGGCGTCAAGGACGGGCGCGGCACGATCACCTATCCCGACGGCTCGGTCTATGACGGCGAGATGGTGCGCGGCGCCCGCGAGGGGCGCGGCACCCTGACCCTGCCCGACGGTCTGATCTACGAGGGCGACTGGCGCGGCGGGCAGATGACCGGGCAGGGCAAGCTGACCCAGCCCAATGGCGATGTCTATGAAGGGGCTTTCGTGTCGGGCCGGCGCGAGGGGCTGGGCAAGCTGACCTATGCCAACAGCGATGTCTACGAGGGCGAGTTCGACGACGATCGCCGCCACGGGCAGGGTGTGTTCACCGGGACCGACGGGTACCGCTACGAGGGCAACTGGGTCGCGGGCCAGATCGAGGGGCAGGGCAAGGTCACCTATCCCGACGGCTCGGTCTACGAGGGTCAGTTCCGCAACGATCTGGCCGATGGCGAGGGCAAGATCACCTATCCCGACGGCTCGACCTACGAAGGCCAGTGGCGCGCGGGCGTGATCGAGGGGCAGGGCAAGGCGGTCTATGCCAACGGTCTGGTCTATGAGGGCGCCTATCGCGAGGCCAAGAACCATGGGTTCGGCGTGATGACCTATCCCGACGGCTACCGCTACGAGGGCGAGTGGCGCGAGGGCCAGCGCCACGGCGAGGGCCGCGCGATCTATCCTGACGGCACGATCTACGAGGGGCAGTTCGCAGATGGACAGCGCGCCGGGATGGGCACGATCACCATGCCGGACGGGTTCAAGTACGTAGGCGAGTGGCAGGCGGGCGAGATCGCCGGGCAAGGCGTGGCCACCTATGCCAATGGCGATGTCTACGAGGGCAATTTCAGCGCGGGCAAGCGGCAGGGCGAGGGCACCATGCGCTATGCCAGCGGTGAAGAGGAAAGCGGCACCTGGGAAAACGGCGCGCTGACGCAGCAGTGAGCTGCGGGTGCGCGCCTGGCCGTTGCAGCATGGAAAAATGAGCGCGGCGTTGCCGCGCGCCCNGCGGCGGTTTTCGGGCCGGTCACGTGTTTGGCGCGGCGGGTGCCTCCGGCGGGAGTTTACCTGGCAAGATGAAGCAGCGGACCGGTCAGGAAAACGGATCGTCGTGATAGCTGACACCTGACAGGTAGAGCCCCTGCGGCGGGCAGACCGGGCCGCAGGCGGCGCGGTCGCGGGCGGCAAGGGCGTGTTTGACATCCTCTGGCTGCCAGTGGCCTGTACCCACCCGTTCCAGCGTGCCGACGATGGAGCGGACCTGGTTGTGCAGGAAGGACCGCGCGCGCAGGCGAAAGTGGATTTCCGGGCCGTTGAGTCCCGGGGCGGTTTCGATCGTGATGTCGTCGAGCGTTTTCACCGGGCTGTTGGCCTGACAAATGGTGGAACGGAAGGTGGTGAAATCATGATGCCCGATCAGATGCGCGGCACCGGCGCGCATCGCGTCGAGATCGAGCGGGGATTTGACCTGCCAGACGCGCCCGGCCTCGTGCGTGGCGGGGGCGCGGCGGGCCAGCAGGCGGAACAGGTAGCGCCGTTCGGTGGCCGAAAAGCGCGCGTGCCAGTCCTCGGCCACCTCTGCGGCGGCGGTGATCGCGACAGGCAGGGGTTTGAGGTGGTAGTTGAGCGCCTCGGACAGGCGGTACGCCCCCCAGTCGCGGGAGGTGTCGCAATGGGCCACCTGCGCCAGCGCATGCACGCCGGCATCTGTGCGCCCGGCCCCCTGAATGCGGTGCGGCCCCGGCTCCAGCCGGGCAAGGGCGGATTCGATGGCTCCCTGCACCGAGGGGTGATCGGTCTGCCGTTGCCAGCCCGCGAAGGGCGCGCCGTCATATTCGATTTTCAGGGCATAGCGGGGCATTGCGCGATCCTGTGGGCGGTCGTGTTTTCGCGCCTTATGCAACAGGGTCGGGCAGGGGTCCAGCCTGTGGTCTAGAACGCATCGACATAGCGGGGACCGGGTTTGGCGGGGCCTGCGGTGGCCAGCACGCGGTCGATCGCATCGGCTGTGTCGGCAGGGTCGATCACCGCGTCGAACTCCAGCAGGCTGGCGGCGTTGAGGGCGCGGCCGCGGGCGTAAAGCTGATCGACGAGGCGGTGGAACTCGGCCTCGCGCTCCTGCGGGTCGGTGATGGCGGCCAGATGATCGCGGTGGCCCAGCCGGACCGCGCCTTCAAGGCCCATCGCGCCAACCTCGCCCGTGGGCCAGGCGCAGCACAGTTGCGGGCGGTCGAACCCGCCGCCGGCCATGGCCATCGCGCCCAGGCCATAGGCCTTGCGCAGGATCACCGTGACGAGGGGTTGGCTGAAATGCGCGCCTGCCAGAAACAACCGCGAGACATGGGCGACCTGACCTGCCGCCTCGACCTGCGGACCGACCATGAAGCCCGGCGTGTCGCAGAGCGTGACCATGGGCAGGCCCCAGGCATCGCAGAGTTGCAGGAACCGCGCGCCCTTGTCGGCGGCGGAGGGATCGATGGCCCCACCCAGATGCAGCGGGTTGTTTGCCATCAGCCCAACGGCGCGGCCCCGGATGCGCGCGACCCCGGTGATCAGCCCCGCCCCGAAGTCGCGGCGCAATTCCTGAAACGTGTCGGGATCGGCCAGCGTGGCGATGGCCGCGCGCATGTCATAGGCGCGGGTGCGGTCGGGCGGGACGGCGTGGCGCAGGGCATCTGCATCCGTTTGGGGGGCGTCGGCGGGCTGTGGCAGGGCCAGCAGGGTCTTGGTGGCGGCAACCGCCGCGGCCTCGTCCGCAACAGCCAGGTCGATCACGCCATTGGCGGTCTGCACCTCTGCGGGGCCGATTTCGGTGGCGGCAACCGTGCCCAGCCCGCCGCCTTCGATCATCGCGGGGCCGCCCATGCCGATATGGCTGTCCGTCGTGGCGATGCGCAGGTCGCACACCCCGAAGAGGGCCGCGTTGCCGGCAAAGCAATATCCCGTCACGATGCCGATCTTTTGCCCCCTGTGGGCGGCGAAATGGCGAAACGAGGTGACGTTGAGCCAGGCCGCCATGATGTCGGCCACATCGGTATCGTTGGGCCGCCCGCCGCCGCCTTCGGCAAAGAGCACGATGGGCAGGTTGGCGCGCGCGGCGACCTCGATCAGGCGGTCCATCTTGCGGTGATGGTTGAACCCCTGGGTGCCCGCCAGAACGGTGTAATCCACCGCCATGGCGGCGACTGGCCGCCCGCCCACGGTGCCGGTGCCGCAGATGATGCCATCGCCCGGTGTGCGCGCCTGAAGATCGGCCAGAGGCCGCGTGCCGCGTTGCGCGGCCACGGCCAGCGCGCCGTATTCGGTAAAGCTGTCGTCGTCGAACAGATCCGCGATATTCTCGCGCGCGCTGCGCTGGCCGCGTGCGTGGCGCCGGGCCATCGCGTCAGGCCGGGCCGCGTCGTCCAGCAGGGCCATGCGGGCGGTGAATTCGGCCATGTCGGGGCGGGCGGTGTCGTCCGTGCCGGCGGCAGCCGCAGCCACATCGGCCGGCTCCAGCGTCATCAGCGGTGTTCCCGGCCCCACCTCGTCGCCCGGGCTGACATGCACCGTGACAACGCGTGCCCCGAACGGCGCGCGGATGTCGTGGCGCATCTTCATCAACTCGGTGGTCAGCAGCACGGCACCTTGGGCCACGGTGTCGCCCGGTGCGGCGTGCAGGTCCGCGATGATCGCGGCCCCGTCGGCGGTGATCGTGGTCATGGGTGTCTCCGGCGGGTCAGGTTACAGGTCGCGGGCGATGGCGCGCAGCTGGAACTTCTGGATCTTGCCGGTCGATGTCTTGGGCAATTCCTGAAACACCACCTTTTTCGGGGTCTTGAAGCCCGCCAGCCGCTCGCGCGCATAGGCGATCAGCGCGGCCTCGTCGCCGGTGCGCCCGTCCTTGAGTTCGACAAAGGCGCAGGGCACTTCGCCCCATTTTTCATCGGGCTTGGCCACCACGGCGCAGAGCAGCACATCGGCATGGCCCATCAGCACGCCCTCGACCTCGACGCTGCTGATGTTCTCGCCGCCCGAGATGATGATGTCCTTGGCCCGGTCGGCGATCTGCACATAGGTGTTGGGGTGCTGCACGGCGAGATCGCCGGAATGGTAGTAGTCGCCGGCAAAGGCCTCGGCGGTGGCGGTGGGGTTCTTGAGATACCCTTTCATCACGCCGTTGCCGCGAAACACGATTTCGCCCTGCGTGGTGCCATCCATCGGCACCGGCTGGTTGCGGTCGTCCCAGACCTGCACCGGCTCCATGAAGGGCATGGCCACGCCCTGCCGGGATTTTACCGCCGCGCGGTCGGCCCCCTGCAACCCGTCCCATTCGGATTGCCATGTGCATTCGGTGGCGGGGCCATAGGTTTCGGTCAGGCCATACACGTGCGTCACGTTGAAGCCCATCGGTTCGATCGCGGCCAGCGTTGCGGGGGCCGGGGGGGCGCCTGCGGTGAACACCTCGACCAAGTGATCGAAATCGCGGCGCTGGTTGGCGGGCGCATTGATCAGCGTGTTCAGCACGATGGGCGCGCCGCCGAAATGCGTGGCCTTTTCATCGGCGATGGCGTCGAAGATGGGTTTGGCCGCGATGTCGCGACAGCAGATCAGCGTGCCGCCGACCACGGGCATCATCCATGTGTGGCACCAGCCGTTGCAGTGAAACAGCGGCACGATGGTCAGGTAGCGCGGATGCAGCGTGATGCGCCAGCTTATCACCTGTCCCATGGCGTTCAGATGCGCGCCGCGGTGGTGATAGACCACGCCCTTGGGCCGCCCCGTGGTGCCCGAGGTATAGTTGAGCGCGATGCTTTCCCATTCGTCCTGCGGCATGATCCAGGCGAAGTCGGGATCGCCGGTGTCCAGCAGCGCCTCGTACTCCATGTAATGGCCGTGGGCATGGACGCCCGCGTGATCGTCGGCCACCTCGATCACGATGGGGGCGGCCCCCTCCATCCGGTCGATGGCTTCGGCGGCCATGGGCAGGAATTGCGGATCGCACAGCAGCACGCGCGCCTCGCCATGGTCGAGGATATAGGTCACGGTGTCGGCCTCGAGCCGGGTGTTGATCGTGTTCAGGACCGCGCCGCAGGCGGGTACGCCGAAATGCGCTTCGGCCTGGGCGGGGATGTTGGGCAGCAGGGTCGCCACCACGTCGCCCGGACGCACCCCCAGCTTGACCAGCGCCGAGGCCAGCCGGGTGACGCGGGTGTGATACTCGGCATAGGTCATGCGGTGGGGGCCATAGACCACCGCCTCGTGCCCGGCAAAGACCTGGGCCGCGCGATGCAGAAAGGACAGCGGCGTGAGCGGCACGTAATTCGCCGCGCATTTGTCCAATCCTGTCTCGTCCCTCATCCAGCCCATGGTTTTTCCCCCTCGCAAGAATATTTCACTGGCTTGCCGCCCAAGGCGCAGAGTATTGCGCGTTGTGGGCAAATGAAAAGGGCCGGAATGACGGAAAATCAAAATGCCCCGGTGGCGTCGGCGCTGTGGATGCTGGGGGCGATGGTCATCATCGGCTTCATCGACAATTTCGTCAGCGTCATCGCGCGCGAAATGGGGCTGTGGCAGTTCCTGATCCTGCGCGGGCTGATCGCGGTGCCGCTGGTCTGTGCGCTGTCATGGACGGGGCTGGGCACGGTCTGGCCGCGCCGCTGGCGGCCGGTTCTGGGGCGCGGGGTGGTCCTGACGCTGGCGATGCTGTGCTACTTCGGGGCGCTGGGGATCATGCCGATCGCCCAGGGGCTGGCGGGGATGTACACCGCGCCTATCTTTGTGCTGCTGCTGGGCTGGGCCTTTCAGGGGCAGGGGTTCGGCGCGTGGCGCGCGATGGCCGTGCTGTTGGGCTTTGGCGGCGTGCTGCTGGTGCTGCAACCCGATGGCGGGGGCCTGTCGGGCTGGCTGATCCTGCCGGTGGCGGGGGGTGCGTTCTATGCCATGGCGGCGCTGGCCACGCGGGCCTATTGCACGGGCGAAAGCACCATGTGCCTGCTGGTCTGGATGCTGGTGATCCAGATCATCGCCTCGGGTGCGGTGCTGTGGGGGTTGAGCCTTGGCGGGGTGACCGAAGGCAGTTTCCTGACGCGCGGCTGGGTCTGGCCCGTGACCGAGAGCTGGGGGCTGATCTGGTTGCAGGCCGTGGGGTCGGTGGCGGGCGTGTTCGGCATCATCCGGGCGTATCAACTGGCCGAGGCCAGCCATGCCTCGGTCTTCGAGTATTCGGTGATGATCTGGGGGCCGCTGTTCGGCTGGCTGCTGTTCGGGCAGGTGTTGGGGCCGTGGCAGGGCCTTGGCATTGCGCTGATCATCCTGGCGGGGCTGCTGATCGCGTGGCGCGGGCACCGGCTGGTGGTGCCCGATCCGGTGTAGCGCGGACTTGTGGCGCGCGCGGGCGGGTCTATGGTGGCGGGCATGATCCTGTCGCGTGGCCGCAAGTACCTGTTCATCCACATCCCCAAGACCGGGGGCACCGCGCTGGCGCTGGCGCTGGAGGCCCGCGCGATGAAGGATGACATCATGCTGGGCGACACGCCCAAGGCGCGGCGGCGGCGCGGGCGACTGAAGGATGTGCAGGCGGCGGGGCGGTTGTGGAAACACGCGACACTGGCCGATCTGGATGGGTTGGTGACCCGCGAGGAACTGCCGGGGCTGTTCGTCTTTACGCTGGTGCGCAATCCCTGGGACCGGATGGTCAGCTATTACCACTGGCTGCGCGGGCAGGGGTTCGATCACCCGGCGGTGCGGCTGGCCAAGAGCCTCGATTTCGCGGCGTTCCTGGCGCATCCGCAGACGCAGGCCAGCATCCGCGCCAATCCCGCGCGCGCCTATGTCACCGATGCCGCCGGCGTGGAGCGGTGCGATGCCTTTGTCCGGCTGGAGCATTTCGAGGCGGATGCCGCCCCGCTGGTGGCGCACCTGGGCTTTCCGCTGGTGCTGGACCGGGTGAACGAAAGCGCGCGCGCCCGCGACTGGCGCGGGTTCTATGACGATGCCACGGCAGCACTGGTGGCCGATCTGTGCGCCGAGGATATCGCGCGGTTCGGCTATACCTTCGACCCCTGAGCACAAGGAAACCGCCCCCAAGGGGGCGGTTGCAGGGTTCGCACGGGCCGTTGGCCCGTGCGGTTTTGGGGGCGCTGCCCCCCCTTGGGCCTTGCGGCCCAATTCCCCCCCGGAGTTTATCCGGCAAGATGAAGGGGGACCGGCGCCTTATGCGGCCTTGTCGGCCTGTGTGCCGAAGCGGCCATAGAAGGTTTCGCCCTTGTCGGCCATCTCGCGCAGCAGCGGCGGGCAGGTGAAACGGTCGCCAAAGGCGGCCTGCAACTGGTCGCACCGCTCGGCGGCGTATTCCGCGCCCAGGATGTCGAGCCAGCTGAACGGACCGCCCGACCACGGCGCAAAGCCCCAGGCGAGGATCGCGCCGACGTCGCCTTCGCGGATGTCCATCAGCACGCCCTCTTCCAGCGCGCGCACCGCTTCGAGCACCTGCGCGAACATCAGGCGGTGCTGCACCTCGGTCAGGTCGGGCTGGGTGTCGAGCGGCGGGTACTTGTCGGCCAGACCGGGCCAGTAGCCCTGCCGCTTGCCGGCATCGTCATAGGTGAAGAAGCCGGCGTTGGCCTTGCGTCCCATGCGGCCCTCGCCCTCCATCCAGAAGATGATCTCGTCGACCTCGGCATCGGGATAGGCGTTGCCCATCGCGGCCTTGGTGGCGCGGGCGATCTTGGCGCCGAGGTCGATCGAGGTTTCATCGACCAGTTGCAGCGGCCCGACCGGAAAGCCCAGCATGCGCGCGGCCTGATCGATCATCGCGGGGGCGACGCCCTCCTGCACCATGCGCATGCCTTCGTTGATGTAGGGAATGATGCAGCGGTTGCAGTAGAAGAACCGCGCGTCGTTCACCACGATCGGCGTCTTGCGGATTTGCCGCACGTAATCCAGCGCCTTGGCGGTGGCGCGGTCGCCGGTCTGGTCGCCCTTGATGATCTCGACCAGCAGCATCTTTTCGACGGGCGAGAAGAAGTGGATGCCGATGAACTGCTCTGGTTTGTCGGATGCCTTGGCCAGTTCGGTGATCGGCAGGGTCGAGGTGTTGGAGGCATAGATGCAGTCGGGGCCGACGGCGGCCAGCGCCTTTTTGGTGACCTCGGCCTTGACGCCGATATCCTCGAACACGGCCTCGATGATCAGGTCGCAGCCGTCCAGCGCGGCATAATCGGTGGTGGGGGTGATCAGGCCCAGCATCTGTGCCTTCTTGTCCTCGGTCACCTTGCCGCGCTTGATGCCCTTGTCGAGATAGGTTTCGGTATAGGCCTTGCCCTTGTCCGCCGCCTCTTGCCTGGCGTCGATCAGCACCACCTCGATGCCGGCCTGCGCGCTGACCAGCGCGATGCCCGCGCCCATCATGCCGGCGCCCAGAACGCCCAGTTTCCTGACGCGCTGATCGGGGGCCTCGGGGCGGTTGGCACCTTTCTCAAGCGCCTCCTTGTTGAGAAACAGCGAGCGGATCATCGCCGAGGAGCTTGGGTTCATCAGCACGTTGGTAAACCAGCGCGCCTCGATCTTGAGTGCTGTGTCAAACGGCACCAGCGCGCCTTCGTAGACGGCCGACAGCAGCGCCTTGGCGGCAGGAAACGCGCCCTTGGTCTTGCCATGCACCATCGCCGATGCGCCGACGAAGGTCATGAAACCCGCCGGATGGTAGGGCGCGCCGCCGGGCATCTTGTAGCCCTTGGCATCCCAGGGCTTGACCAGATCGGCCTCCCTGGCGGCCAGCACCCAGTCGCGCGCGGCGGCCACGGGGTCAGCGACCACCTCGTCGATGATGCCTGCACCCTTGGCTTTTTTCGGATCCAGCAGCTTGCCCTCGAGCAGATAGGGGCTGGCGGCCATCGCCCCCAGCTTGCGCA
This sequence comes from Lacimonas salitolerans, assembly GCF_042677865.1. Classification (NCBI taxonomy): domain Bacteria; kingdom Pseudomonadati; phylum Pseudomonadota; class Alphaproteobacteria; order Rhodobacterales; family Paracoccaceae; genus Lacimonas; species Lacimonas salitolerans. Next base: position 32,415 of record NZ_JBHUDD010000002.1, read on the forward strand.
CCATCCGCGTGGTGCCGCCAGCACCGGGGAAGATGCCGACCATGATTTCGGGCAGGCCGATCTTGGCCTTTGGATTGTCGGCGGCAAAGATGCGGTGCGTGGCCAGCGGCAGTTCCAGACCGATGCCCACGGCGGTGCCCGGCAGGGCGGCGGCGATCGGCTTGCCGCCCTTCTTGGTCTTGAAGTCCATGCCTGCCAGCTCGATCTTGCGCAGCAGGGCGTGCATCTGCATGATCCCGTCGAACAGGCCCTGTGCCGGGCTGTCGCCGGCCTGCGCCTTCATTTCCGCCAGCACGTTCAGGTCCATCCCGCCTGCGAAATCGGGCTTGGCCGAGGTGATCACGATGCCCTTGACGGCATCATCGGCGAGTGCGTCGTCGATACAGCTGTTCAGCTCTTCCAGCGCCTCGCCGGTCATCACGTTCATCGACTTGTCCGGGCAATCCCAGGTGATGGTGGCAATGCCGTCGGCATCCTTTGCAATGGTAAAATCGGTCATGGTTGTCATCCTGTTGACGGGGTCAGCGGTCGTGAAAACGGTCATCCACGATGTCCGCGCGCCCCAAGGTCCAGTTGATATGCCCCAGCGACGAGCGCAGGATGGCGATGCGCCACTCTGCCCCCTCGGGCTGGAGCACGAATTGCGTCTTGAACGGATCGACGATGCGCTGGGCGTGGCGCAGCATGTTGGTTTCCACCGTCACCTCGATCCGGTCAGGCTCGATCTCGGCGATGCCAAGAACCTCGCGCACGATATCGGTGACACCCTGGATCAGGATCGCATCGCGATACAGCTGCCAGTCCTTGCGCAGCGCGTCGTCATCGGCCAGCACATAGGGCACCCCGCCGCGCGGCTCGACCCGCAGGGGCAGCAGGAAAGCCGACCTGTAGGTGTCGTACTTTCCCTCCAGCAACCCGCTGGTGATGCGTTCGGCGATCTGCTCGAAACCGGCCTGATCCATGGGGCCTATACCCGCTCGATGATCGTGGCGGCCCCCATGCCCGAGGCGATGCAGAGCGTGGCCAATCCGGTGCTTTTGCCGGTCCGCTCAAGCTCGTCCAGCAGGGTGCCGATGATGATGGCCCCGGTGGCACCCAGCGGGTGGCCCATGGCGATTGAACCGCCGTTGACGTTGACGCGGTCGGTGTCCACGTCGAACGCCTGACAGAACCGCAGCACGACGCTGGCAAAGGCCTCGTTCACCTCGAACAGGTCGATGTCGCCGATGGACATGCCGCTGTCGCGCAGGATCTTTTCGGTGGCAGGCACCGGGCCGGTCAGCATGATCGTGGGGTCGGTGCCGATCTTGGCGGTCTGCACGATGCGCGCGCGAGGGGTCAGCCCGTATTTCTCGCCGAACGCCTTCGAGCCGACCAGAACCCCGGCCGAGCCATCGACGATCCCGCTGGAATTGCCCGCGTGATGGATGTGGTTGATCCGCTCCAGATGCGGGTACTTCATCAGCGCGATCGCATCGAAGCCAGGCATGGTCTCGCCCATGTCCTTGAAGGCAGGCTTGAGCGCGCCCAAGCTTTGCATGTCGGTGCCCGGGCGCATGTATTCGTCGTGATCCAGGATGCTCAGGCCGTTCTGGTCCCGGACCTCGATGATGGATTTTCCGAACCTCTTGTCGGCCCAGGCGGCGGCGGCGCGTTTCTGCGATTCGACCGCCAGCGCATCCGCCTGATCGCGGGTAAAGCCGTATTCGGTGGCGATGATGTCGGCGCTGATGCCCTGCGGCACGAAATAGCTGTCCATCGCGACGGTCGGATCGACGGCCATCGCCGCCCCGTCGCTGCCCATGGCCACGCGGCCCATCATTTCGACCCCGCCGGCGATATAGGCATCGCCCGCTCCGCCGCGCACCTGGTTGGCGGCAAGGTTCACCGCCTCCATGCCCGAGGCGCAAAAGCGGTTGATTGCCAGACCGGGGATCGATTCATCCAGATCCGAGGCCAGAACGGCGGTGCGCGCAAGGCAACCGCCCTGTTCCATCACCTGTGTGACATTGCCCCAGATCACGTCCTCGACCGCGTGGCCATCCAGCCCGTTGCGGTTCTTCAGCGCGTTCAGCACCTGCGCGGACAGCCGCACCGATGTGACCTCGTGCATGCTGCCGTCGGGGCGGCCCTTGCCGCGCGGGGTGCGCACGGCGTCATAGATATAGGCTTCGGTCATCGTTGTCTCCTTTGTCAGGCCCGATCCGACGGCTTGCCGGGCATCAGGTCATAGGGGTGTTTCCAGCCGTTCAGCGCTTCGATGTTGGACATCCAGCGATCGATATTGGCCCAGTCGGCGCGCACGAACCCGAACGGCTCGGGGTAGAAGAGGTAGCCGCAGCAGGAAAAATCGGCGTTGGTGGCCCCGTCGCCCACGATCCAGTCGCGCCCCGCAAGGTGGGTGTCCAGCGTCTGGTAGGCAGATTTCAACCGGCCCTGGTTAAAGCCGATCACCTCTTTGGGCTGCCTGTCCTCGGGCAGGAAATTTATCAGGAACCGCGTCATCCCGGCCATCGAGGACAGCTTGTGATTGTCCCACAGGACCCAGCGCAGAACCTCGTACTTCTGATCCGGCATGCCACCGAACTTGCCCGATTTCTCGGTGACATAGGCCTGGATCGCGCCCGATTGTGTCAGGCGCATGTCGCCGTCGATCAGCACCGGCGCCTCGCCCATCACGTTGATCGCGCGGTATTCGGGGCTGCGGGTGGTGCCGCCGAAAAAGTCGACAAAGACCGGCTCCCACTCCAGCCCCGACAGTTCCAGCGACAGCGCCGCCTTGTAGGCGTTGCCCGATTCCCCGAAGCAATGCAGCTTGATCGTCATTTCGTTCCTCCCTTTGGCTGAGGGCGGAATGGGGGTTTTGCACCCCCACACCCCCGCAGAGTTTACCTGGCAAGATGAAGTTGGACGCCTTTACCCACCATTAACCTTAACCACCCTATCCTGACCTTGCATGGCAGACTGGAGAGTTGCGCCATGTGCAAGGTGACGCCCCGTTCCCGGCCGGATGCGAAGTCGCCAGTGCCGGGGGCGGGGTGGACCCCCTGCTTCATCTTGCCAGATAAACTCCCGCCGGAGGCTCCCGCACTCTCGGCCCGCACGTTCATCAGCGTTTTCTCCCGTCCAGTTCGGAATTGAACAGCCGCAGGCGATGGCTGAACGTGTCCTCGTCGATCACGCTGTCGAAATGCTCGAACAGGAACGACAAAGCCTCGCCCTCGTCCAGACCGGCCTCGCGGGCAAAGCGTTTCAGGCGGCGATAGCCATCTTCGGTCATGGCAACCGGAAACCGGCGGGTCAGGCGGAAACGTTTGGGCATCGGACCTCTCGGGGCAGCAGGTGTAGGGTGGGTGCCAACCCACCCTGCGCTCAGAAATTCGCGGCCTCAAGCTCCATCACGGTATCCGCGCCGGAATTGATCCGGGCGAGGTGCAGCGCGGTGGCGGGCAGGCGGCGGGCCATGTAGTAGCGCCCGGTGGCCACCTTGGTGCGGTAGAACGCCTCGTCCTGCGTGCCGGCCTCCAGCGCGGCATGGGCGGCCTTGGCCATCTCGGCCCACATCAGCCCAAGGCAGACGTGCCCGAACAGGTGCATGAAGTCATACGATCCGGCCAGCGCCGCATTGGGGTTCTTCATCCCGTTCTGCATGAAGAACATGCCGGCTGCCTGAAGATCCTTTGACGCCGCTTTCAGCGGATCAAGGAAATCGGCTTTCAGCGCCTCGTTGCCCTCGTTGTCCTTGAGGAAGGTCTTGACCAGGTCAAAGAACGCCATCACGTGCTTGCCACCGTCCTGCGCCAGTTTGCGGCCCACAAGGTCGAGCGCCTGCACGCCGTTGGCGCCTTCGTATATCATCGCGATCCGGGCGTCGCGGGCGTATTGCGACATGCCCCATTCCTCGATGTAGCCATGCCCGCCATAGACCTGCTGGGCGAGAATGGTCATGTCAAAGCCTTCGTCGGTCAGAAAGCCCTTGATCACCGGGGTCATCAGGCTGATCAGCCCGTCGGCATCCGCGTCCGTGTTGCGATGCGCCCGGTCGATCAGGTACGCGCCCCACAGCATGAAGGCGCGCGCGCCTTCGGCAAAGCTTTTCTGGTCCATCAGCGAGCGGCGGATGTCGGGATGCACGATCAGCGGATCGGCCGGGCCATCGGGGTTTTTCGTGCCGGTCACGTCGCGGCCCTGCAGGCGGTCCTTGGCATAGTCCAATGCGTTCTGATACGCCACGTCGGCCTGCGCCAGACCCTGCATGCCCACGCCGATCCGCGCCTCGTTCATCATGGTGAACATCGCGCGCATGCCCTTGTGCTCTGCGCCCAGCAGATACCCGGTGGCCCCGTCATAGTTCATCACGCAGGTCGAGTTGCCGTGGATGCCCATCTTTTCCTCGATCTTGCCGCAGGTGACGCCGTTGCGCGCGCCAAGGCTGCCATCCTCGTTGACCAGGAACTTGGGCACGATGAACAGCGACACGCCCTTGATGCCCTCGGGGCCGCCGGGAATTTTTGCCAGCACCAGGTGGATGATGTTGTCGGCCATGTCATGCTCGCCGGCCGAGATGAAGATCTTCTGCCCGGTGATGCTGTAGCTGCCATCGTCCTGCGGTTCGGCCTTGGTGCGCATCATGCCCAGATCGGTGCCGCAATGCGGCTCGGTCAGGTTCATCGTGCCGGTCCAGTCGCAGCTGACCATCTTGGGCAGATAGGTGTCTTTCTGTTGCTCTGTACCATGCGCCAGGATGGCCGAGGCCGCGCCATGGGTCAGGCCCTGATACATGGTGAACGCCTGATTGGCGGCGGAAAAGAACTCGCCCACCGCCGTGCCGATCACATAGGGCATGCCCTGACCGCCGTATTGCTCGGGCATGTCCAGCCCCGGCCAGCCGCCTTCGCGGACCTGATCGAACGCCGCCTTGAACCCGGTGGGGGTGCGCACGACGCCGTTTTCCATGTAGCAGCCCTCGGTATCGCCGACTTGGTTCAGAGGCGCCAGCACGCTCGAGGCCAGCTTGCCCGCCTCTTCCAGAATGGCCGAGGTGAAATCGGCCTCAAGCTCGGAATATCCGGGCACGTCCTGCGAGGTGATCTTCAACACGTCATGCAGAATGAACTGCATGTCCTTCACGGGGGCGGTATAGCTTGGCATCTGTCTCTCCCTAAGGTCGGTGACGCGCCGCGATCACTCGGCGGCGCGGGTCTGGTTCTTTTGCGAGGCGATGATCTTTTCGCCCCACTTCATCTGTTCCTGCAAATCCGCGATCGCGGTGTCCAGCTCGTCGCGCTGGCGGATCAGGTCATCCAGCCGCTGCTGGGCAATTTCATAGGTGCGCGACAGCTGCGTCTGCTGCTGGTCGCCCACGTGATACAGGTCCAGCAACTGCCGGATCTCTTCAAGGCTGAAGCCAAAGCGCTTGCCGCGCAGGATCAGTTTCAGTCGCGCCCGGTCGCGCCGGGTGAACAGCCGTTTCTGGCCGTCCCGGATCGGGAACAGCAGTTCCTTGGCTTCGTAGAACCGCAAGGTGCGGGGCGTCACGTCAAAGGCGTCGCACATCTCGCGGATGGTCATGGTCTTGTCGGTCATTTCAATCACTCTCGGGGCTGATGTCATGACGCTCACCTGTTCTGGTTGCAGCAGCGTTACAACAGGGAATCAAGTTGACGTAAGCGGTACGTCACGTCACTTTCATGCTTGACGTAAGATCAGGTCGCGTCAACCGGTCTGCCGCGCAACTTCGTTACCCTTGCGTCAGGCGCGCGCGGATGTCCGGGTCAGGGAAACCTGACCCTTTGGGCGTCTCAGAAGGATGTGGATCAGCCCAGCCCCAACGCGCGGGCCGTTTCGCCGCGCAGGGCGCGCAGCTCTTCCAGCGCCTCTTCCAACTGGGCCTTCTGCTCGGCCAGTTCCACCAGTTGCCGGTCGGCCATGTCGATCCAGGCGTGCATCTGCGCCTCCGTGCCCTCTTTTTCACGGATCAGCAGCCATTGGCGGATATCTTCCAGCGGAAAGCCGAACCTGCGACCGCGCAGAATCAGGGTCATGCGTGCGCATTCCTTGGCACCATAAACGCGCGACCTGCCTTCGCGTTCGGGCGACAGCAGTTCGATGTATTCGTAATAGCGAAGGGTGCGCGGCGTCACATCGAACTTCGCGCACATTTCCTTGAATGTCAGTCGGATCTCGGACATCTGGCCTCCCCTCCGCGTCGGGGCGACATTACTCCCGTGAACCGTGGCGTCAATGCCGCAGCGTCAGTTCCGAATACACCCCGTCCCGGGGACGCCGGATGCGGCGTGCCGATCCACCTTTCAGGCGCCAAGGCGTCGGGTCTGCGCGATCCTCCGGGGTGGGTCATGCAATTGCAAGTGGCTATCACTTGCACAGATTGCCCTTGCAGCGCGGCGTCCAAGCCCGAATAACGCAAGGGTTACACAGACACCGAAGGGGCAGGGCAGATGGACAAGGTCAGGATGGCGCGCCAGTTCACCGAGGCGATCCCCCATGCCAAGGCGCTGGGGATGCAATTCACCGATATCGGCGATGGCACGGCGGAAATGCGCATGCCCTATGATGAACGCTTCGTCGGCGATCCCGAAACGCGGGTCATTCACGGCGGCGCGGTCTATGCGCTGCTGGATACCACCTGCGGGGCGGCGGTGATCTCGCATCCCGCCAACCCCGGGGCCACCGCCACCATCGGCCTGCGCATCGACTACATGCGCGCCGCCACGCCGGGGCAGGCGATCCGCACGCGTGCCACCTGCTATCACCTGACGCGCACAGTAGCCTTTGTGCGCGCCGAGGCGCTGGATGACGACGATGAGAACCCGGTCGCCACCGCCACCGGCACCTTTACCGTGGAGGGCGTGAAATGAGCCGTAGACGCCCCGACCCCGTGCAGGTTGTCAAGCAACGCCGCGACGACGCGCTGGCCGCGCTGGTGAACGGTGTGCCCTACAGCAAGTTCCTGGGCATCTCCTTCGATCGGCGGGGGGATGAGCTGACCGGCGTGCTGTCCTATGACGACAAGCTGATCGGCAACCCGCTGCTGCCCGCGCTGCATGGCGGTGTGACGGCGGCGTTTCTCGAGGTGACGGCGGTGATCGGCCTCAGCTGGTCAGTGCTGTGGGAAGAGCTGGAGCGTGGCGAGCTTGACCCCGACGAGCTGATCTCGGGCCACCTGCCGCGCCTGCCCAAGACGATCGATTTCACCGTCGATTACCTGCGCTCGGGTCTGCCGCGCGACGCCTATGCGCGGGCCAAGGTCAACCGTTCGGGGCGGCGCTATGCCTCGGTGCATGTCGAGGCATGGCAGGACAACCGCGCACGCACGTATGCGCAGGCCACGGGCCATTTCCTGATGCCCCGCCGGGATGGATGAGGCCGCCCGACCGCTGACCCATGGCCGCGTGCTCAGGATCGCGGTGCCGATCCTGCTGGCCAATGTCACCGTGCCGATCCTGGGCGCGGTGGACACCGCCGTCGTGGGCCAGCTGGGGCAGGCCGCCCCGATCGGGGCCGTCGGCGTGGGGGCGGTGATCCTGTCCGCTGTCTACTGGATCTTCGGCTTCCTGCGCATGGGCACCACCGGGCTGACCGCGCAGGCGCTGGGGCAGGACAACGCACCCGAGGTCGCGGCCCTGCTGACCCGCGCGCTGGCCATCGGGTTTGCGGGGGGCGCGCTGCTGATTGTGCTGCACCCGGCGATCCTGCTGGGCGGGTTCGCCGCCGCGCCGGCCAGTGCCGAGGTCGAGGATCTGGCCGCCACCTACATGCGCATCCGCATCTGGTCGGCCCCCGCGGCCATCGCCGTCTTCGGCATCACCGGCTGGCTGATCGCGCAGGAGCGCACCGCCGCGGTGCTGGTGCTGCAACTGTGGATGAACGGGCTGAACGTGGGGCTGGACCTGTGGTTCGTGCTGGGCCTTGGCTGGGGCGTGGGCGGCGTGGCCACCGCCACCGCGCTGGCCGAATGGTCGGGCCTTGCGCTGGGGCTCTGGCTGTGCCGCGCGGCCTTCGGCGTGCCCGCCTGGCGCGACTGGGCGCGTGTGTTCGACGGTGCGAAACTCAAACACATGGCGGCGGTGAACGGCGACATCCTGATCCGCTCGGCCCTGTTGCAGGCCATCGTCGTGTCGTTTCTGCTGCTGGGCGCGCGGTTCGGCGATGTGACGCTGGCCGCCAATCAGGTATTGCTGCAGTTCCTGAACATCACCAGCTACGCCATGGACGGCTTCGCTTTTGCCGCCGAGGCGCTGGTGGGCCACGCGGTCGGTCGGCGCTGCGTGGCGCTGGTGCGCCGGGCGTCGCTGATGGCCAGCTTCTGGGGCGTGGTCACGGCGCTGCTGATGGCGGCCGGCTTTGCGCTGCTCGGTCCCGTCCTGATCGACACCATGACCACGGCCCCGCTGGTCCGGGCCGAGGCGCGCGCCTTTCTGCCCTGGCTGGTGGCCGCCCCGCTGCTCAGCCTGTGGCCCTTCATGCTCGACGGTATCTTCATCGGGGCCACCCGCACCGCCGACATGCGCAACATGATGGCGCTGTCGGCCGTGGTCTATGCTGCTGCCGTTGCGCTTCTGATCGGGCCGCTGGGCAACCATGGCCTGTGGCTGGCGCTGCTGATCTCCTTCGCGGCGCGCGGCGTGACCCTCGGGCTGCGCTACCCCGCGCTGGAGCGCGCGACGGGCAGGGCATAGCACACCCCGGTCCCCTTCATCTTGCCAGGTAAACTCTGGGGGGTCGTCATTGTCGCGCCATTGGTCCGAGAGACATTGACGGCGGGGCAACGGCCCCCAGCCGGTCGGATCGGCAACGCCGATCCGAAACCCCTTACAAAAGCGCCAGCACCGCCTCGGGCGGGCGACCGATCACGGCACGGCCCGCCGCTATGGCGACCGGTCGCTCGATCAGCCGGGGATGCGCGGCCATGGCGGCAAACAGCGCGTCATCATTGGCCCCGGCCAGTGCCAGATCGCGAAACTCGGCCTTGCCCCGGCGCAGCATCTCGGCCACCGGGCGAGTCAGCAGGGCATGAACCCGGCGCAGTTCCGCCTCGTCCGGCGCGTCCTCCAGATAGCGGCGCACCTGCACCTCGGCCCGGCCTTCCAGCAGCGCCAGCGCCGCGCGCGATTTCGCGCAGCGCGGATTGTGCCACAGCGTGATCACAGCCAGTCCTCGCGCCCCGTGCCCACCGCATCCGCCACGGTGGCAAACCCGTCCCGCGCCAGCAGATCATCCAGCCCGCGCGCGATGCGCCCGGCCAGCGACAGCCCTTCAAAGACCAGCGCGGTGTAAAGCTGCACCGCCGATGCGCCTGCCCGGATCTTGGCATAGGCCTGCTCTGCCGATCCCACGCCGCCCACGCCGATCAGCGGCATCTGCCCGTCGGTCAGCACGCTCAGCCGTGCCAGAACGCGGGTCGAGCGGTCGAACAGCGGCGCGCCCGACAGCCCGCCGGCCTGATCCTTTTGCGCGTCGGTCAGCCCCTCGCGCGACAGGGTGGTATTGGTGGAGATGATCGCATCCACCCCGTTCGCGCGGGCCACATCGGCCACCTCCGACAGTTCGGCATCCGACAAATCCGGCGCGATCTTCAGGAACACCGGGATGCGGCGCGGCAGCCAGTCGCGCGCCTCCATCACGCCGGCCAGCAGCGCGGCCAGCGCCTCGGCCCCCTGCAATTCGCGCAGGCGTTCGGTATTGGGCGAGGACACGTTGACCGTGGCAAAGTCCAGATGCTTGCCGCAATGGGCCAGCACACGGGCGAAATCCTCGGCCCGGTCGGCGCTGTCCTTGTTCGCCCCAAGGTTCAGCCCCAGCACCATGCCCCTGGGGCGCTGTGCCAGACGGGCGGCAATCGCCTCCATCCCGTCGTTGTTGAAGCCGAAACGGTTGATCGCGGCGCGATCGGGCACCAGCCGGAACAGGCGCGGGCGCGGATTGCCTGCCTGCGGGCGCGGCGTGGCTGCCCCCACCTCGACAAAGCCGAAACCAGACCGCGCCAGGGGCGCCAGCGCGACCGCGTTCTTGTCAAACCCGGCGGCCAGCCCCACGGGGTTCGGCAGCTCCAGCCCCGCTACAACAGTTTTCAAGCGAGGTGAGGTCACAACACCCGGCAGCGGTACCAGCCCTGCGCGCAAGCCCGCCAGCGCCAGACCATGCGCGCGCTCGGGATCGACCCGGCGCAGGGCGGCCAGCCCCAGCCGTTCCAGCGTGCTCATGCCACGCCCGCGGGAAACTGGTGCACCCCGTCATGCAGGGGCAAAGGCGCCGACCATGCCACATCGTCAAATTGCATTTCGCGGTACAAATGCGGGAACAGCGCGCCACCGCGTGACGGCTCCCATACCAGCGCCTCGCCCATGGTGTCGGCCTCGCAGGCGACCAGCACCAGCGCATCTTCTCCGGCGAAGTGTTTTGCCGCGGTCTCGGCCACTGTCGCGGCGGTCGAGAAATGCACGAAGCCATCGGCCAGATCGACCGGCGCGCCACGGGTCTTGCCCGCCTCGGCCAGCTCTGCCCATTCATCGGCGCGGAATATCTTGTAAATCAGCATGCGCGCTTGTTGCCCGCCCTTGCCCGCGCGGTCAAGCCACCATGACGGACCTTGCAACAGGCTTTGACAGGTGGCCTTGGGCGCGGCACCATGACTGTCATTCAATTTTTCCAGTAGGATCTGATATGCGCACTTCATTTCTCTTTGCTGCCATTCTGGCGCTGACCGCCGGGATTTCGCAGGCCGACACCACGTTGACCATCCTGCATACCAACGACATGCACGCCCGGTTCGAGCCGATCAACCGTTTTGACAGCACCTGCCCGCCCGAGGACAACGCCGCAGGCGAATGCTTCGGCGGCATCGCCCGGCTGGCCACCGCCATCGCGCAGGCGCGGGCCGAACAGGGCGCAACGCTGCTGGTCGATGCGGGCGATCCGTTTCAGGGCACGCTGTTCTACACCTACTACAAGGGCCAGATGGCCGCCGAGATGATGACCGGGCTGGGATACGAGGCGATGGCTGTCGGCAACCATGAATTCGACGACGGCCCTGCGGTGCTGCGCGACTTCGCCGATGCCGTGCCCTTTCCGCTGCTGATGGCCAATGCCGATACCGGGGCCGAGGCCGATCTGGACGGGGCCACCCGCAAATCCGTGGTCATCGAAAAGGACGGCATGCGGCTGGGCCTGATCGGGCTGACCCCCCAGAACAACGGTGAACTGGCCAGCCCGGGGCCCAACATCGTCTTCACCGACCCGGTTCAGGCCACCCAGGCCGAGATCGACCGGCTGACCGCCGACGGCGTGACCCGGATCATCCTGCTGTCGCATTCGGGGATCGAGGTTGACCGCCGCGTCGCGCGCGAAACCGCCGGGCTGGACGTGATCGTGGGCGGGCACAGCCACACGTTCCTGTCCAACACGGACGACAGCGCCGATGGTCCCTATCCGCTGATGGAGAACGGCGTCGCGCTGGTGCAGGCCTATGCCTATGGCAAGTATCTGGGCCAACTGACCGTCACCTTTGACGATGCGGGCCGGGTGACGCAGGCCACGGGCGATCCGATCCTGCTGGATGCGACGGTGGCCGAAGACCCGGACTATGTTGCGCGCGTGGCAGAACTGGCCGAACCGCTGGAAGAAATCCGCAACCGCGTGGTGGCCGAAACCGCCGAGGCGATAGACGGCGACCGTGGTGCCTGCCGTGCGGGCGAATGCCTGATGGGCAATCTGGTGGCCGATGCGATGCTGGCGCGGGTGCGGGATCAGGGCATTCAGGTCGCGCTCCAGAACGGGGGTGGCTTGCGCGCCTCGATCGACGCAGGCGCGGTGACGATGGGCGAGGTGCTGACGGTGCTGCCGTTCCAGAACACGCTGTCCACCTTTCGGGTGACGGGGGCGACCCTGCTGGCCGCGCTGGAAAACGGGTTCAGCCAGATCGAGGATGGCGCGGGCCGCTTCCCGCAGGTGGCCGGGCTGCGCGTGGTCTTTGATCCGCATGCCGCACCGGGCAGCCGTGTCGTGTCGGTCGAGGTGGCGGGCGAGGACGGGTTCGCCCCGCTCGATCCCGACGCGGTCTATGGCATGGTGTCCAACAACTATGTGCGGGGCGGCGGCGACGGCTATGCCATGTTCGCTACGCAAGCGCGCGATGTCTATGATTTCGGCCCGGATCTGGCGGATGTGCTGGCCGAGTATCTGGCCGAAAACACGCCCTATCAGCCATACCTCGACGGGCGCATCGCGGCGCGGTAGGTGTGGCGGGACAGGCGGGCACCCCTGCAGGCCTCCGCCACCCACATATAGACAGGACGCACCCATGAAAGCCATCAGCTACACCCGTTTCGGCCCCGCAAGCGAGGTGCTGGAGCTGACCGATCTGCCGACCCCCGATCCCGCCCCCGGCGAGGTGCTGGTGCGTTTGACGTATTCCGGGGCCAACCCGTCGGATGTCAAGTCGCGCGCGGGTGGCCGGCCCGGGGTGACCCGGCTGGCCTTCGACCGCATCGTGCCCCATTCCGATGGCGCGGGCGAGGTGGTGGCCGTGGGGCAGGGGGTGGACCCGCTGCGCGTGGGCCAGCCTGTCTGGATATGGAATGGCCAATGGCGGCGGGCCTTGGGCACGGCGGCGGAATACATCGCGCTGCCTGCGGCACAGGCCGTGCCGCGCCCCGACTGGATCGGCGCCGAGGCCGGTGCCACGCTGGGCATTCCCGGCCTGACGGCGGCCCATGCGGTGCTGGGCGGCGGTGATGTGGCAGGCCAGACCTTGCTGATTTCCGGCGGTGGCGGCGCGGTGGGTCACAACGCGGTGCAACTGGCCGCATGGGCCGGGGCGCGGGTGATCGCCACCTGTTCGCCCCGCGACACCGACCGCGTGCGCGCAGCGGGGGCCGCCGAGGTGCTGGATTACCGCGATCCCGACCTGTCGGGCAAGCTGCTGGACCTGACCCAAGGCCGCGGCATCGACCGCGTGATAGAGACCGAGTTCGGCGTGAACGCCGCGCTGCTGGCCGAGGTGATGGCCGAGAACAGCACCATTGCCGCCTATGGCTCGGCGCTGGACATGAAGCCTGTGCTGCCTTTTGGACCCTATCTGTTCAAGGCGATCACCATCGACATCGTGTTGATCTATCTGCTGGGTGACGCTGCGCGCGTGGTGGCCATCGACGCGCTGCACAAGGCCAGCGCCGAGGGCGCGCTGCGCCCGGCGATCCATGCGACCTATCCGCTGGCCGATTGCGTGGTTGCCCATGAATGCATCGAGGCCGGGGGGCGCGCCGGGGCGGTCCTGCTGGAAATGTGAGACGCAGCAAGACGGAATGGTTGGCCGCGATTCCGGCAACAGAGCACGGTGACGAGAAAGGGCGCGCAGATCGACTCTGCGCGCCCTGATTTTTGTCCGACCCTTTGGAGGCTCACCCGATTTCAACGACCTCGATCGCGAATTTCAGGTCACGACCCGCCAGCGGGTGATTGGCGTCCAGCGTCACCTCGGTTTCCGAGACCTCGGCCACGGTGACCGGCATAACCTGCCCCTGCGGTGTCTGCACCTGCAGTTGCGTGCCGATATCCAGCGGGATTTCCGCCGGGATCTCGGTGCGGGGCACGGCCTGGCGCGCGCTTGGATCGGGCTGGCCATAGGCCTCGTCGCAGGGCACTTCGACGACTTTCTTTTCGCCGACAGCCATGCCCGGCACGGCCTTGTCCAGACCCGGGATGATCTGGCCCGAGCCCACGGTGAATTCCAGCGGATCGCGGCCTTCGGAGCTGTCGAAGGTTGATCCGTCTGCCAGCGTTCCGGTATAGTGAATACGGACGGTGTCGCCCGTTTTGACCTGCGTCATCGGTATATCCTGTCATGTGGAGGGGGTGAATTCAGAGGCCGCGTATCTGCGCGGGTGCTCTTGCGTATCGATTCATCATAACCCAGCCGCATCCAAGTCGCAAACACCTCGCTTTTTGCGCGCTTTTGCGCTTTTCCCGCGTCTGTGCCCGTGCTTACCTGCGCAGGCGAACGGGAAAGGGGCAGCATGGCCATCACCACATGCATCTTTGACGCCTATGGCACGTTGTTCGATGTCGCTGCCGCTGCCCGGCAGGCGGCGGGCGAACCGGGCGGCGAGAGACTGGCCGCGCATTGGCCGCAACTGGCCGCAGACTGGCGCGCCAAGCAGCTGCAATACAGCTGGCTGCGTGCGATCACTGGCGATCATGTCGATTTCTGGACCGTTACGCAAAACGGTCTGGACTGGGCGCTGGACGCGCAGGGATTGGCAGGTGACAGCGCCCTGCGCGACCGTTTGCTTGCGCTCTACTGGCAATTGCAGGCCTATCCCGAGGTGCCCGCGATGCTGACCGCGCTGAAATCGGCCGGGATGAACACCGCGATCCTGTCCAACGGCAGCCCCGACATGCTGTCGGGCGCGGTGCAGTCGGCGGCCCTGACCGAACTGCTGGATGACGTGCTGTCGGTCGAAAGCGTGGGCATCTTCAAGCCCGCGCCGCAGGTCTATGACATGGTGCTGCAACGCTTTGGCGTCGCCAAGGAACATGTGCTGTTCGTGTCGTCCAACGGCTGGGATGCCGGGGCGGCGGCGGCCTATGGCTTTGTCACCGCATGGGTCAACCGCGACGGCGCGCCGGTGGATCGCCTGCCGGGCGTGCCCGATCATATCCTGCCCGACCTGTCCACCATTCCCGACATCGCGAGGGGCTGATGCCGCATTTCACCACGTCCGACGGGCTGCGCCTGTATTTCGAGGATCAGGGCGATGGCCTGCCCCTGCTGTGCCTGTCGGGGCTGACGCGCAACGCGCGCGATTTCGATTTCGTGGCCCCGCATCTGACGGGGGTACGCCTGATCCGGCTGGATTACCGGGGCCGGGGGCAGTCGGGCTGGGCCGATCCCGCCACCTACACCGTCCCGCGCGAGGCGCAGGATGCGGTCGAGCTGCTGGACCATCTGGGGCTGTCTCGGGCGGCGGTGCTGGGCACCTCGCGCGGGGGGCTGATCGGGATTTTCCTGGCGGCCACGGCCAAAGCCCGGCTGCTGGGCGTGGCGATGAACGACATCGGCCCGGTGCTGGAGCCTGCCGGTCTGGAGACGATCATGGGCTATCTGGGCCGCGATCCCGGCTTTGGCGATTTCGACAGCATGGCGCAGGCGCGGCTGGCCGCCATGGCCGACACGTTTCCGGGCGTGCCGTCCGAACGCTGGCGGCAGGAGGTGACGCACACCCACACCGAAACGCCGCAGGGGATCGCCATCAACTACGACCCACGGCTGCGCGACGCGGTGGAACAGGCCGGCGCGACAGGTGCGCCAGATCTCTGGCCGCTGTATGATGCCATCGCCCCGCTGCCTGCGGCGGTGATCCACGGGGCCAATTCCGACATCCTGAGCGCGGAAACCGTGACCGAAATGGCCCGGCGCAATCCGGCGCTGATCGTCGGGCGCGTGCCCGACCGTGCGCATATCCCGTTTCTCGATGAACCTGCGGCACTGGCCGCCCTGACCGCGTGGATCGCTGCAATGCAATGAATATCGACATGATCCGCGCCGCTGATGCGCGGCTGGCAGGCCAGAAACGCATCACGCCCCTGCTGTCGGCCCCGCTGCTGGACCAGATCGCGGGACGTCGCCTGCTGGTCAAGGCCGAGTGCCTGCAACTGACCGGAAGCTTCAAGTTTCGCGGCGGGTTTTCCGCCGTCTCGGCGCTGGACGCGGCGACGCGCGAACGGGGCGTTCTGGCGTTTTCCAGCGGCAATCACGCGCAGGGCGTGGCGCTGGCGGCGGCGATGCACGGCGCCCCCGCCACCATCATCATGCCCGCCGACGCCCCCGAGATGAAGATCGCCAACACCCGCGCCTATGGCGCGCAGGTGGTGCTCTATGACCGCGCGGGCGGCGAAAGCCGCGAGGAACTGGGCGATGCCTTGCAGGCCCGGCATGGCCTGACCCTGATCAAACCCTATGACGAGCCGCAGGTGATCGCGGGTCAGGGCACCACGGGGCTGGAAATCGCCGAACAGGCCGCGCAGGCCGGGGTGGAGCAAGCGGATGTGCTGGTCTGCTGCGGTGGCGGCGGGCTGACATCGGGGATCGCGCTGGCGCTGGCGGCCGAGGCCCCGGGTCTGCGCGCCCGCCCCTGCGAGCCCGAAGGGTTCGACGATGCCACCCGCTCGCTGGCCACGGGCACGATCCAGCGCAACGCGCGACCCTCGGGCAGCATCTGCGACGCCATCGTGACGCCGGAACCGGGGCAGATCACCTTCCCGATCATGCAGGCGCTGTGCGGGCCGGGGCTGGTGGTCAGCGATGAACAGGTGCTGCGCGCCATGGCGCTGGCCTGGCAACATCTGAAGATCGTGGTGGAACCGGGCGGTGCCGCAGCCCTTGCCGCAGCCCTGTTTCATCCCGACCAGATCGAGGGTGAGGCGGTGATTGCTGTTGCCACCGGCGGAAACGTCGATGCGGCCATGTTCACCCGCGCGCTGTCGCTGGGGTAGGGTGAGCCATATTGCCGGTCAGGCATGCCGCTTGAAACAGCATCCCCAGCCCTGTGGTAAGGTTTTTCCTACTATGCGGATAGGCGAACTCGTGTCATCCTGATGTCATATTTGCAATGACGAGGGGCAGTTTTTGCCCCGAAAAGGATAGACCATGGACCTTTTTGACTCTCCCTCACGGGTGCTGCTTATTCTGTTGGCTGCGGCAGGATATGCTTTTGCCGCGATCGCCATGAAACTGATCGCCCAGTCGGGCACGACACAGCCGGTGCTCTTCTTGCTGGCTGCGTTTTTCATCGTGATCGTTCTGACCGAGGTGCAGTTGCTGCGGCATATGGAACTGTCGAACGTCTATATCGCCATTCTTGCCGCCGAAACGCTGATGATCCTGGCCTATGCGGTCTGGGCAGGCGAGGATCTGAGCACGCGCGAACTTGCCGGGGGCGGTCTGGTGCTGGTCGGCATCGCGCTGGCCGGGGCCTGACCGCTATTTTGTAGGGTAGGGTGGGTGCCAACCCACCGCCCACCGCCCCCTATCATGAACAAAAGAAATCAGGTCCGGCGCAGGCGGATCACCACGTCGACCGCCGCCACCTCGGCCCCGTCGGGGGCCTTGGGCAGACGCCTTATTTCCAGTTCTTCGCTTGGGGCGTCCTGCAGTGTGCCGCTGTCTTCCCAGAAAAAATGCGGGTGATCATGGGTGTTCGTGTCGAAATAGCTCTTGGTGCCATCCACGGTGATCTCGTGCAGCAGACCAACCTCGCAAAACGCGCGCAGGGTGTTGTAAACAGTTGCCAATGATACCTTTTCGCCACTTTTTCGCACATCGGCGAACAGGCTTTCGGCGGTCACATGCCGATGCTGGCCATCACCCACAAGCAGGGCTGCCAGCGCCACGCGCTGCCGCGTGGGCCGCAGGCCCCCGCCCGACAGCCAGTCGGCGCCACGTTCGGTATGCTTGGTCGTCACCTTCATCGATATTTCCCTTGCTGCTTGGCTATATAATGGGTCTGGCGGGGAAATTTCAAACGAAAACACCCAAACGCCGCATGCAGCCTTCACAGGCTTGCAGCGTCGCAGGGCAGGGTGATAGAGGGGATGAACCCAAAATTCACGGCAGAAGGACACACCTGCATGGCCCAGTACCCGAGCAGCTTTGACAAGGAAGACCTCTTGAAATGCGCGCGGGGCGAGTTGTTTGGTCCCGGCAATGCCCAGCTGCCCGAACCGCCGATGCTGATGATGGACCGGATCACCGATGTGTCGGGCGATGGCGGGCTGCATGGCAAGGGGCATGTCGTGGCCGAGTTCGACATCATTCCCGAGCTGTGGTTCTTTGACTGCCACTTTCCGGGTAACCCGATCATGCCGGGCTGTCTGGGGCTGGACGGGCTGTGGCAGCTGACGGGCTTCAACCTGGGCTGGCGCGGCTGGCAGGGGCGCGGCTATGCCCTGGGCGTGGGCGAGGTCAAGCTCAAGGGCATGGTGCGCCCGGACCGCAAGATGCTGACCTACAAGGTGGATTTCACCAAGGCCGTGCAGACCCGCCGCCTGACAATGGGCGTGGCGGATGGCATCGTCGAGGCCGATGGCGAGGTGATCTACGAGGTCAAGGACATGAAAGTGGCGCTCAGCGAAAGCTAGGTGGCCCTTCGCGCGAAGGTCGCGATGCGCCACCTTGCACGTCCCCTTGCGCATGGCCTACATAGGGCGGGACACCAATCAAGGAGGCTGCATGCGCCGCGTCGTCGTCACAGGGCTCGGGATCGTATCGAGCATCGGGAACAACGCCACCGAGGTTCTGGCCAGCCTGAAGGCAGGCAAGTCCGGCATCACCGCCAACGAGGCCATGAAGGAGCACGGGTTCCGCAGCCAGATCGCGGGTGATGTCAAGCTGGACATCACCGAGCATGTGGACAAGCGCGCCCTGCGGTTCATGGGGCCGGGGGCGGCCTATGCCTACATCGCCATGGGGCAGGCCATTGCCGATGCCGGGCTTGAGGAAAGCGATGTGGTGAACCCGCGCACTGGGCTGGTGGCCGGGTCCGGCGGGCCCTCGACCAGCGCCATGCTGGTGGCGCATCAGACCGTTCTGGAAAAGGGCAGCCCCAAGCGGATCGGTCCCTTCGCGGTGCCCAAGTGCATGTCCTCGACCATCAGCGCGAACCTGTCGACCGCCTACAAGATCAAGGGCATCAACTATTCCATCACATCGGCCTGTTCGACCAGCCTGCATTGCATCGGCAACGCGGCAGAGAAGATCATGCTGGGCAAGCAGGACGTCATGTTTGCCGGTGGCGGCGAGGAGCTGGACTGGACCCTGTCATGCCTGTTCGACGCGATGGGCGCGATGAGCAGCAAGTTCAACGACACGCCCGAGCGCGCCAGCCGGGCCTTTGACGCAGACCGCGACGGCTTTGTCATCGGCGGCGGCGGCGGGATTCTGGTTCTGGAAGAGCTGGAGCATGCCCGCGCGCGCGGTGCAAAGATCTATGCCGAGGTGACGGGCTATGCCGCCACCAGCGACGGCCATGACATGGTCGCTCCCAGCGGCGAGGGCGGCGAGCGCGCGATGCGGCTGGCCCTGCAGACCCTGCCCGAGGACCGGCGTGTCAGCTATATCAACGCGCACGGCACCTCGACGCCTGTGGGCGACGTGGGCGAGATCGAGGCGGTGCGCCGGGTCTTTGGCGACGGATCGACGCCGCCGGTCAGTTCGACCAAATCCATGACCGGCCACAGCCAGGGCGCCACCGGCGCACAGGAGGCGATCTATTGCCTGCTGGCGCTGGAGCATGATTTCATCATTCCGTCGATCAATGTCGAGACATTGGACCCCGCGCTGAAACCTGCGGAAATCGCCACGGCGCTGGTGGAAAACGCGGGGCTGGATTCTGTGATGACCAATTCATTCGGTTTTGGCGGCACCAACGGGTCGATGATCCTGTCTAGATTTCTTGGGTAGAACATCATGAGCATTTCACTGGCGGGCAAGCGCGGCCTGATCATGGGCGTCGCCAACGACCGGTCGATCGCCTGGGGCATTGCCAAGGCGATGCACGCGGCGGGCGCACAACTGGCCTTTACCTTTCAGGGCGAGGCATTCGGCAAGCGGCTGGAGCCGCTGGCGGCCAGCGTGGACAGCGATTTCATGGTCGATTGCGACGTGGCCGACGATGCCACGCTGGACCGGGCCTTTGGCGATCTGGCGGAACGCTGGCCGACCATCGACTTTCTGGTGCACGCCATCGCCTATTCCGACAAGTCCGAACTGACGGGGCGGTTCATCAATACCAGCCGCACGAATTTCAAGCATTCGCTGGATATCTCGGCCTATTCCTTTATCGAGGTGGCGCGCCGCGCCTATCCGATGATGCGCGACAATGGCGGTACGATGATGACCCTGACCTATCAGGGATCGAACCGGGTCGTGCCCAACTACAACGTGATGGGCGTGGCCAAGGCGGCGCTGGAGGCGACGACGCGCTATCTGGCCAATGATCTTGGCCCCGACGGCATCCGCGTGAACGCCATCAGCCCCGGCCCGATGAAGACGCTGGCCGGTGCCGCCATAGGCGGGGCGCGCAAGACCTACAAGCACACCGAGGCCAATGCGCCGCTGCGGTCCAACGCGACGCTGGAAGCGGTGGGCGGTACGGCGGTCTGGCTGGCCTCGGATGCAGGCAGCTTTACCTCGGGCGAGGTGATCCATGTCGATGGCGGCTATCACGTGCTGGGGATGCCGCAGGCGGAAAACCTGTGACCGCAATGAGCGCGGCCAGAGGCCGCGCGCTGCATATCTCGGCCCTTGCAGGCCTCGGGGATGAGGGGCGCTGCCCCTCTGGCCCGTGCCGGGCCATTCACCCCGGAGTTTGCCGGGCAAGATGAAGGGGGACCTGGGCGCGTGAAAATCCTGTTTCTGGGCGATGTGATGGGCCGGGCGGGCCGGGCGGCGGTGACCGAGCGGTTGCCGGGGCTGCGCGCGCGATGGGGCGTCGATTTCGTGGTGGTGAATGGCGAGAATGCCAGCAACGGGGCCGGGTTGAGCGGGGAACACGCCAAGGCGCTGTTTGCCGCCGGGGCCGATTGCGTGACGCTGGGCGATCACGCGTTTGACCAGAAGGACATGATGCAGGCGATCGAGGGCGATCCGCGCATCCTGCGGCCGCTGAACTATGCCAAGCAGGCACCGGGGCGGGGCGCGCGTGTGTTTTCGGACGCGCGCGGGCGCAAGGTGCTGGTGGCGCAGGTGCTGGGTCAGGTGTTCATGAAACGCGCCTTTGACGATCCGTTCTCGGCCATCGACACGGTGTTGCGCCAGCATCCGCTGGGCGGCGCGGTGCAGGCCTGCGTGGTGGACATGCATTGCGAGGCGACCAGCGAGAAGATGGGCATGGGCCATTTCTGCGACGGGCGCGCCAGCCTTGTGGTGGGCACGCACACCCATGTGCCCACGGCGGATGCGCAGATATTGCCCGGCGGCACGGCGTTGTTGTCGGATGCCGGCATGTGCGGCGATTACAACTCGGTCATCGGGATGGAAAAGGAGGAACCGATGCGGCGGTTCGTCACCGGCATGGGCAAGGGGCGGTTCACCCCGGCCCTGGGCGAGGCGACCCTGTCGGGCGTCTATATCGAGACCGATGACCGCACCGGCCGCGCCACGCGGATCGAGATGGTGCGCCAGGGCGGGCATCTGCCGCAGGCAGGCCCGTGACAGGGCGCGACCGGCTGGTGCCGTTTGCCGGGCTGGGGCTGATGAGGTCGCGGCGGAGCCTGCCCCTTGCCCCTGCTTCGGGCATCGGCGAAACTGGCGCGATGTAAGGGCGGGGCACAGGGCGCAGCAATGGAGGTTTTGCAATTTTCCCAGACGGTACAGGCGGTTCTGGCGATTGTCGTCGTGCTGTCGATGTTGGTCTTTTTCGTCAAGGAGTGGTATCCGGCGGAGGTTGTCGCGATCGGTGGCGCCGCGACCATGCTGCTGCTGGGGCTTGTACCTTACGAGGCGGCGCTGGATGTTCTGTCGAACTCGGCACCCTGGACGATTGCCGCGATGTTCATCGTCATGGGGGCGCTGGTGCGCACCGGGGCGCTGGATCTGCTGACGGGATTTGCCGACCGGCTGGCGCGCACGAGTCCGCGCATGGCGATTGCCGTGCTGATGGCCGCGGTGGTTCTGGCATCGGCGGTCATGAACAACACGCCCGTGGTGGTGGTGATGATCCCTGTCTTCGTGCAATTGTCCAAGACGCTGGGTCAGAGCGCAAGCAAGCTGCTGATCCCGCTCAGCTATGCGGCGATCATGGGCGGCACGCTGACGCTGGTGGGGACCTCGACCAACCTGCTGGTCGACGGGGTGGCGCGCGGTTCCGGGATGACGCCCTTTGGCATATTCGAGGTGACACCGCTGGCGGCGATCATCGTGCTGTGGGGGCTCCTGTATCTGTGGATCATTGCCCCTTTGCTGCTGCCTGATCGCGACAGCATGGCCATGATGCTGACGGATCGTTCCAAGATGAAATTCTTTACCGAGGCCGTGGTCCCCCCCGACAGCAACCTGATCGGGCGCGAGGTGACCGGCGTGCAACTGTTCAAGCGCGAGGGTGTGCGGCTGGTGGATGTGATCCGGGGCGATCAGTCGCTGCGCCGCGACCTCAAGGGCGTCACGCTGGAGGTGGGCGACCGCGTGGTCCTGCGCACGCAGATGACCGAATTGCTGAGCCTGCAACGCGACAAGTCGCTGAAGCGGGTGGATCAGGTCAGTGCGGTCGAAACCACCACGGTCGAGGTGCTGATCACGCCGGGCTGCAAGATGGTGGGCCGGCGTCTGGGGGCGCTGCGGTTGCGGCGGCGGTTCGGGGTCTATCCGCTGGCGGTGCACCGGCGCAACCAGAACATCGGCCGTCAGTTGGACGAGCTTGTGGTGCGCGTGGGCGACACGTTGCTGCTGGAAGGCGCACCCGAGGACATCAAGCGGCTGTCGCAGGAAATGGATCTGGTGGATGTCACCAAGCCCTCGGCGCGCGCCTTCCGGCGTGGCCACGCCCCGGTGGCCGTCTTGGCCCTGCTGGGGGTCGTGGGCCTGGCCGGGCTGGGGCTGGCCCCGATCCTGCCCCTGTCGGTGATTGCGGTCGCCATCGTGCTGCTGACCCGCTGCATTGACGCGGACGAGGCGTTTTCCTTTATCGATGGCCGTCTGCTGGCCCTGATCTTTGCCATGCTGTCCATCGGTGCCGCGCTGGAGCACACGGGCGCGGTGGCGCTGGTGGTCGATGCGGTCTCGCCCGGTTTGACCGGGCTGCCGCCGTTCCTGATCGTGTTGGCGGTGTTCATGCTGACCACCACGCTGACCGAGATGGTCAGCAACAACGCGGTTGCAGTCGTGGTCACGCCCATCGCCATCGGGCTGGCGCAGGCGATGGGGATCGATCCGCGTCCGCTGGTGGTGGCGGTGATGATCGCGGCCAGCTGCGCCTTTGCCACACCGATCGGATACCAGACCAACATGCTGGTCTATGGTCCGGGGGGGTACCGCTTTACCGATTTCGCGCGTGTGGGCGTGCCGCTGAACCTCAGCGTTGCGCTGCTGTCCTCGGCGCTGATCCCGTTCTTCTTTCCGCTTTAGGCGGGACGCGTCGTCACAGCGGCCAGAAGATCAGGATCAACGGCACCGAGACGGCGATCACGATGGCCTCCAGTGGCAGGCCCATGCGCCAGTAGTCGCCAAAGCGGTGGCCGCCGGGGCCGAGGACCAGAGTGTTGTTCTTGTGCCCGATCGGCGTGAGGAACGCCGAGGATGCCGCCACCGCGACCGCCATCAGGAACGGATCGGGCGACACCTCGAGCGAGTTTGCCATCTGGATGCCCACCGGGGCGGCGACGATGGCCGTGGCGGTGTTGTTCAGAACGTCGGACAGGCTCATCGTGACGACCATCAGCACGGTCAGGATCGCCCATGCGGGCCAGCCTTCGGTCAGCCCCACCAGCCCGCCCGCGATCAGCGCGGTGCCGCCCGCATCCTCCAGCGCCATGCCCAGCGGGATCATCGAGCCCAGCAGCACGATCACCGGCCATTCGATGCTGTCGTAAAGCTCGTTCAGCGGCACGATCTTGAGCAGCGTATAGGCCACCACCACGATCCCCAGCGCGATGGGCAGATACAGCCAGCCAAAGCTGGCCAGCGCCACGGCGGCGGCGAACAGGCCGATGGCCGCCCAGGTCTTGCTGGTGTCGGTCACCGACAATCCGCGATCGGCCAGCGGCAGGCAGCCCAGCCATGACGTGATGTCAGCGCCATGATCGCGTGCGGCCAGCACCAGCAGGATATCGCCCTGTTTCACGGTGGTCTTGCGCACCTGCTTGGTGATCCGCCGGCCTTGCCGCGAAATGCCCAGCAGAACCGCGCGCTGCCGCCAGGCCAGTCCGATGGATTGCGCGGTCTTGCCCACGATGCGCGAATCCGCTGTCGCGACCAGTTCCAGGATGTCCAGACCGTCGCCTTCGGCCTTCAGGTCCTTCTCGCGCGACTTGTCGGAAAACGCCAGGTCCATGGCGCTGCGGAATTCGTCCAGTGCCTCGGGCACGGCCTCGATCACCAGTTCGTCGCCGGCGCGGATCTCGGTGTTGCGGGCGCCGCCGTACAGCCGCTTGCCGTTGCGCGCCAGACCGATGATCGCCACATCGGCCTTGTCGGCATCAGGCATGAGTTCCGCCACCCGCTTGCCGATCAGGTCGGACTCCTCCGGCACCGTCAGTTCGGCGATATAGGCGGCGAAATCGCGCGCCTCGGCCATGGCATCGTCGCGTTGCGGGATCAGCCGCCAGCCGATCAGGGCCACGAACGCCATGCCCGCGATCGCGGTCAGCCCGCCCACGGGCGCGAAATCGAACATGCGGAACGGCTCGCCCAGCGAATCCTGCCGGATCGAGGCGATGATGATGTTGGGCGGGGTGCCGATCAGCGTGGCCATGCCGCCAAGGATGGTGGCAAAGGACAGCGGCATCAGCGACAGCGACGGGCTTCGCCCGGCCTTGCGCGCGGTCTGGATATCCACCGGCATCAGCAACGCCAGCGCCGCCACGTTGTTCATGAAGGCCGACATGACCCCGCCGACACCGCCCATCAGCGCAATGTGCATGCCCAGATTGCGGCCGCTGTCCACCAGCGTGCGGGTGATCAGCCCCACCGCACCCGAGCGCATGAGCCCGGTCGAGACCACCAGCACCAGCGCCACCACCAGAGTGGCGGGATGGCCAAAGCCCGAGAATGCCTGATCGGTGGGCACGACGCCCAGCACGACCCCCAGCATCAGGGCCGAGAAAGCGACGATGTCATAGCGTATCCGGCCCCACAGCAGCATGCCGAATACACCGGCGAAAAGGGCGAAAAGAATGATTTGTTCCTGTGTCATGCCACAGGCTTAGCGGGTTTGGCGTGGTCTGCAAGCGATCAGCGCCAGCGCAGCTCGAACCGGCAGGAATCGCACCCGGTGGCGCAGCAGGCCACTTCGCGCACGCGTGTACGGGAGTGGACCAGCGCGGCGAACAGCCGCTCGAACACCGCCGCGTGCCAGTCGCAGATCGGGTGGTTGCGGATCTCGCCACGCACCACGGGGTTGTCCGCGATTTCGAAAACGGTGGGGTGGCCGGCGGTGGCTGTCAGCCGCCCGGTGCCGCAGAATGTCCATGCATGCGCGGTGATCGCGCGGGTCAGGGCGCGCGCGGCCAGCGGCGCGGGCAGGGCGCGCAGCAGCAGGCGGGCAGGGGCGGGGATGCGGTTGGCCAGGATGTAGTCACCCGTGGCCAGCCCCGCCTGCCGCGCCATCGCCCGGGCCTGCGCCGGATGGCGCAGGCGCATGTCCTGATGGATCGCGGCCACCAGCCCTTCGTCTATCATGGCGCTGCCGTCGGGCACCGCCATCAGCCCGTGCGCGGCAAACAGCGCGCGCCGCGCGGGTTCGCCCACGGTCCGGTCCAGCACCGGGGCCAGCTGCATCAGCGCATTGGGGCCGATCCGACCCCCGGAGAGGCCGACCTGATCAAGCATCCATCTGCTCCGTACTGCCACCGCAGGCCATCGCCTTGGTCTTGGTGGTCTGGACTGCATCCTCAGGCATCTTCAGCGCGCTGCGTTCCTCGGCGCGGGCCTTGCCCTGTGCGCGCAGGGCCTCGCGGCGTTCGGCGGCCTTTGCGGCGCGGTCGGCGGATGCCTCCCAATCCTCCATCTGCGCCTCGGCGATGGTGCGGGTCTCGTCAAAGTGGAAATCGACCTTGCCCTTGGTCTGCGGCCCCCAGTATCCGGCCTTGCCCAGATCATAGAAGGTCCGCCCGACACCGGCCTTTAGAAACGCCTTGAGGCACCCCAGAAGATAGCGCCGCCGGTACCCGGTGCCGCGCCACGGATAGTGGAACAGCGCCTTGCGCATGTAGAAGCGGCGGTAATTCTTCATCACGCCGTCCAGCAATTCGCCCCGGGTCATCGCGGCGGGCTTCATGATGGGTGTGACGAAGTTGTATTTCGAGAAATCGAAGATCTCGACCTGATCCTTCAGTTCCTGAAACAGCGGGGTAAAGGGCCAGGGCGTGTACATCGCCCAGTTCGCCAGATCGGGCTGCCAGTCCCAGGCCATCTGGAACGTCTCTTCCAGGGTCTCGGGGGTCTCGTTGTCCAGCCCGACGATGAACTGCGCTTCGGTAAAGATGTCGGCCTCGCGCAGCAGGCGGATCGCCTCCTTGTTCTCTTCGACCTTGGTTTCCTTGTTGAACATGTCCAGCTTGAGCTGCGCCGCCGCCTCGGTGCCCAGTGACACATGCACCAGCCCGGCCTTGCGGTAGAATTTCAGCAGGTCGCGGTCGCGGTAGATGTCGGTGACGCGGGTGTTGATGCCCCACTGGATCTTGTCGGGCAGGCCGCGCGCGATCAGCTCTTCGCAGAACTGCACGAATTTCTTCTTGTTGATGGTGGGTTCCTCGTCGGCCAGGATAAAGAAGCCGACGCCGTGGTTGTTCACCAGGTCCTCGATCTCGTCCACCACCTTTATGGGGTCGCGGACGCGGTAATCGCGCCAGAATTTCCACTGGCTGCAGAACGAGCAGGTGAACGGGCAGCCCCGCGCCATGTTGGGGATCGCCACCTTCTTGTTCAGGGGGATGTAGATGTACTTGTCCCATTCCAGCAGCGACCAGTCGGGGCTGATCGCGTCCAGATCCTTGACCGTGGGCGCGGCCTGCGTCGCCACGATCTGATCCCCGTCCAGATAGGCCAGGCCCTTGATCTGCTTGCGGTCTGCGGGCCAGCGGCCCTGATCGATGGCGGTGATCAGATTGGTGAAGATCTCTTCGCCCTCGCCGCGCACGATCACGTCGATCCATGGTGCCTCGGACAGCACCTGCTTGTACATGAAGGTCGCATGGACCCCGCCCAGCACCCGCACGGCATCGGGCACCGCGTCCTGCGCGATCTTCAGCACCTCCTCGGCCTTGTAGATCGAAGGCGTGATCGCCGTGACGCCCACCACATCGGGGTTCAGCGCCTTGAGCCGGGCGGCCAGTTCGCCGTCTTCCATGTGGTTGGTCATGGCGTCGATGAAGGTGACATCGGAATAGCCCGCATCGCGCAGATGCCCGGCCAGATAGGCGACCCAGGCGGGCGGCCAGTTGCCCGCGATCTCGGCACCGCCGGAGTGATAATTCGGGTGGACCAGAACGATACGCATCAGCAAAGACTCCCCATTGTGTTGAGGAACGCTAGCACGCTATCTGTCAATCTGAATTGACATGCATCAAATCGACTGTCTGTTTTTTCTGACACATGCCGGCGCTTCTTGGGGGATTGAACCCCGCCCGCCCTTTGCCCTATAGACACGGGCGCACAAACCCCCGGAGAGAGCGACATGGCAGGCCATTCAAAATGGGCAAACATCCAGCACCGCAAAGGCCGTCAGGATGCCGTGCGGGCCAAGCTGTTTTCAAAGTTCAGCAAGGAAATCACCGTTGCCGCCAAGATGGGCGACCCTGATCCCGACAAGAACCCGCGCCTGCGCCTTGCGGTGAAAGAGGCCAAGTCGGCCTCGATGCCCAAGGACAACATCGAGCGCGCGATCAAGAAGGCCACGGGCGGCGATGGCGACGATTACGAGGAAATCCGCTATGAGGGCTATGGCCCCAGCGGCGTCGCGGTGATCGTCGAGGCGATGACCGACAACCGCAACCGCACCGCCTCCAACGTGCGCTCGACCTTCTCCAAGAACGGCGGCAACCTGGGCGAGACCGGCAGCGTTGGCTTCATGTTCGACCGCAAGGGCGAGGTGATCTATCCCGCCAGCGTGGGCGACGCCGACACGGTGATGATGGCCGCGATCGAGGCCGGGGCCGAGGACGTGGACAGCAGCGAGGACGGTCACGTCATCTGGTGCGCCGATACCGATCTGAACGATGTCGCCACCGCGCTGGAGGCCGCATTGGGGGAAAGCGAGTCCACCAAGCTGGTCTGGAAACCCCAGACCACGACCGAGCTGGACCTCGAGGGCATGCAAAAGCTGATGAAACTGATCGACGCGCTGGAAGACGACGACGACGTGCAGCGCGTGACCACGAATTTCGAAGCCAGCGACGAGGTGATGGCGCAGCTTTGACTGTGCCGCGCCCTGAAGTACTGGATACGGCAACCTGGGCCGTTACCGGATGCGTGATGACCGCGATCAGATCGGGGCGTGATCATCAGCCTGGGATTCGTGGGCTGCGAGACTGTCAGCGGGCATGCAGGCTGAAACCAAAAGTTGTGGAGGTTGGCCGCACCCCGCCCTGAAATGAACGCATCGCTGCCGACTCGAAACTGCGGTAGCTGACCTTCATTGTGCGGGTCCCGAACTTGTAAGATGCGGACGGAGCGACCCTTTGCGCACCTTGCTTGTCGACCTTCTTCCTACGGATTTGCCTTCTTCGCTGGTCTCACCATCGTGACGACCTTTGGGTGACCGCCCACATCTATTGTGTAGTGCGATCTGAAGCCAAACCTCTCGTAAAACGGGACGTTCTCTGGCTTTGTTGACTCGAGGTAGGCGATCGTTCCGTCCTGATCGCACATATTCAATCCATGCATCATCAATGCCGCACCAATGCCCCGTCTCTTCATAAACGGATCAACACCCATCAACGGTAAAAACCAATGCGGCTCTGATGGGTGTGCACGATCAAACTCAGAATAGACATCGAAGAGTTCATCCTTAGCTTCAGGCGCAACACTACGCTCCAAAAGGGCATCGAGCGCCTCTTCGTCAGGATGGACATCCGGTGGAACCCAGAGCGCAGCACCACGGTCATCGCAAATATGGGCCCCGCCACGCTCCACGCCCTTCTCACCGTAAATGCGCACATATTCAGGAAAAAACGGTCCCTTCGCGATTTGTGTGGGTTAAGGCGCACTGGCCTGTTCAGGGTCGCACCAGATGTTGTTGTCACGACGTGAGGCGC
>NZ_JBHUDD010000003.1:0-9202 GCF_042677865.1 Lacimonas salitolerans
CAAAGAGCTACACCGGCCAACGTCAAAACTGATTGACGCGCCGCGACAATCAAAATCACAAACACCTTGGTCTCGATCCGGTCGAGATTGTTGGCGTAGGTGATGTCGGCTGAAACCACATTGCCGAGGGCGGTTCCGTTCCGCGTGATCGCCCCGTTGAAATGACCAAACCGCTTCAGCGCCAGATCAGCGGGCGAGCCTGCGCTGGTTGTGGTGGCAATCGCCTCGCCCTGCGCCACCAGGCGCGCGGTCGCGGTCAGCAGGCCCGAGCGCTGCACCTGCCACGACAACTGATCCAGCACGCAGCCGGAATACATCGCATAGCGCGGCACCTCCGGCATGCCGGTTTCGATCGACATGCTGGGCAACGTCCAGGCACCAGACTGGAATTCATGGGTCCAGGGGCCGGTGCCAGTCGTGATTGGGTCACCAAAGGCCGCCTTCAGCCAGAACCCGAAGGCCTCGGCGTCGAGCGGCACCACGACATCGCCATCGGCCGTGACAGCGTCCTTGATCGGTGCCAGCGGATCGCGGCCGTAGCCGAGAAGCTCCGAGTTCAGCAGCGGCTGCTCCGCCCCGAGCGAGGTGCTGGCGAAGGGCATGCGCGTGAAGCCGCCGGCGGGCGGCGTTCCGTAGGTGGTTTCGAACGCCAGCGCCATCAGCGCCCGCGCCCCCTGGGCTCGTGCCATGGTGGTTTCTCCTGTATGTTGAAACGGATGAGCTCCGGGAGGGGCCGAAACTCAAAAAGGCTGAATTGAATGACGGACAAAGAACATCCCGCCGCCGGGGCCGGTGGCCGCTCGCATCTTGGTGCAGGCTCGCGCATCACGGGCGAGCTGTACTTTCCCGGCACCGTCGAACTGCCCGGTTACGTCAAGGGGCGCGTGGAAGCCTCCGCGATCGTCATCGAGGAAGCAGGCGAAGTCGAAGGCGAAATCCACGCCGCCAGCATCACCATCAAGGGGCGCATCAATGGCCAGGTCATGGGCGGCAAGGTAGCGCTGCACACAAGCGCGCGGGTGACTGGCGAAATCACCTACGAGAGCCTGGGTGTTCTTCGGACTCAAGAACCACAGGGGGCGGAAGTGACGAAGCCGCCCGAAAAATCGAAGGTCGTCCGCAAGCTGCGCTGTGCGGTCTACACCCGCAAATCCTCCGAGGAAGGGCTGGAGCAGGAGTTCAACAGCCTCCACGCTCAACGCGAGGCCTGCGAGGCGTACATCGCCAGCCAGCGGTCCGAGGGTTGGGTGCTGGTGCGCGATCAGTATGACGACGGCGGCATCTCCGGCGGCACGCTGGAGCGGCCCGGCCTGAAGCGGCTGCTGGAGGACATCGAGGACGGGCTGGTCGACGTGGTCGTGGTCTACAAGATCGACCGCCTGTCGCGCTCGCTCGCCGACTTCGCAAAGCTGGTGGAGGTCTTCGACCGGAACGGCGTGACCTTCGTCTCGGTCACCCAGTCGTTCAACACGACCACGTCCATGGGGCGGCTGACGCTGAACATCCTGCTGAGCTTCGCCCAGTTCGAGCGCGAGGTGACCGCCGAGCGCATCCGCGACAAGGTCGCCGCCAGCCGGAAGAAGGGCATGTGGATGGGAGGGGTGCCGCCCTACGGCTATCGGGTCGAGAACCGGAAGCTGGTGGTCGACGAAGAAACCGCTGCGCATGTACGCTGGATCTTCGCCCGCTTCCTCGAGATCGGGTCCTGCACGGAACTGGCGCGGGAGGTTGGCACGCGCGGAATCCGGACGCCGCGCGGCAACCGAATCGACAAGAAATACATCTACCGGATGCTTAGCAACCGCACCTACATCGGTGAGGCGGTCCACAAGGGCGAAAGCTATCCCGGCGAGCACGACGCGATCATTGACCGCGAAGCGTGGGATCGCGTCCACGCCATCCTGCAGGAAAGCCCCCGCAAGCGCGCCGCCCGGACTCGCGCCGACACGCCCGCGCTGCTGAAGGGACTGCTGTTCGGGCCCGATGGCGCCGCGTTCTCGCCGACGCATACCCGCAAGGGCGACCGGCTCTACCGCTACTATGTCAGCCAGACCGTGCTGAAACACGGCGCTGGGTCGTGCCCGGTGGGCCGCGTGCCAGCAGGGGATATGGAGGCCGCCGTCATCGATCAGCTGCGCGCTGTGTTCCGCCAGCCGGAGATCGTGGCCGGGACATGGAAGGCGGCACGCGCCCACACCGACGACATCTCCGAGGCCGACGCCCGCACCGCCCTGCAGCAGCTCGACCCGCTGTGGGACGAACTGTTCCCTGCTGAGCAGGCCCGCATCGTGGCGCTGCTGGTCGAGCGCGTCGATCTCGGGACCGAGGGCCTGAACGTGCGGCTGCGCGTGGATGGTCTCGGCGGCCTCGCGCGCGCGATGCTGGCCGAAGACACGGGAGCGGCCGCATGACGCGCGGCGCGCCGATTCCCGACACCGTGACGCTCCATGTCCCGTTCCGCATCGTGAAGCGCGGCGGGCGGAAGGAGATGCAGATGCCCAAGGGCGCCACGCAGTCGCGCCGGACGGATAGCGCGCTGATCAAGGCGCTGGCGCGCGCCTTCCGTTGGAAGCGCATGCTGGAGTCGGGAGAGTTCACCACCATCGCCGAACTGGCAGAGCGCGAGGGGATCGCGCCGTCCTACATGACCCGCGTCCTACGCCTGACGCTGCTCGCGCCCAATATCGTCGAGGCGATCCTGGACGGGAAGCAGGAGCCGGAGGTCACACTGGCGCGGTTGCTGGAGCCGGTCCCGGTGGAGTGGTCGCAACAGCCATCAAGCTTGCTTACTCGGAACCTTTGACACCCACACGCGCGGCACTCTCGGCCATACAGCACAGAATCGGCTCAGCTCTGGCAGCATCTCCAATTTACAGTGGGTCGCGGAGACTGCTACACAAGATACAGATAAAGCGAGTGAATCGCGCCTACACAAGGGGGACAGCAGTTTGATGGACGGCGCTGAAGCACTCGCCATTGAAGATGAGAGCGCAGCGCTCTTTGATGCTATTCGGGCAGAAATGCTCGATGAGTATCGCCAAGACCACGATTGGCCTTGGATCATCGGCTATTCCGGCGGCAAGGATAGCACGCTTGTCACGCATCTCGTGTTCGAAATGCTTTTGTCCCTTCCACCTTCGCAGCGCACCCGTCCGGTGCACGTAGTGGCCAACGACACTCTGGTCGAAAGCCCTCTTGTCGTCCAGCACATCATCGAAAGCATGGAAGAGATCGAAGGAGCGGCCAGCGCGTTCAGGCTTCCGGTCATCACCAAGATCACGCGGCCTTCGCCGGACCAGTCCTTCTGGGTGAACCTGATTGGCCGGGGCTATCCCTCCCCGAATCGCTCGTTTCGCTGGTGCACAGATCGGATGAAAATCCTTCCCACCAGCCGGTACATTAAGAGCCAGGTGGACCAAGCCGGAAAGGTTGTGCTCCTGCTCGGGGTGCGGCGATCGGAGAGCGCGACGCGCGCTGCGTCGGTAGGCCGCTATGACAATGGAGAGCGCCTGAACAAGCACAACGACCTTGTTGGCTGCATGGTCTTCCGACCCATTGTCGAACTGCATACCGATGATGTCTGGGAGTTTCTCGCCCTGAACGAACCGCCTTGGGGCGGTTCGCACCTCAAGCTGATAGGGCTCTATCGCAACGCAAGCGGTGGGGAATGCCCGGTCGTCACCTCCAAGGATGATGCACCGTCCTGCGGTACGACGTCCTCGCGCTTTGGCTGCTGGACCTGCACGGTTGTGGAGAAAGACCGGAGCCTCGAGGGCTTCGTAGAGTCCGGTTACGCCGAGTTCACGCCCCTTCTGGACTTCCGGGACTGGCTGGTTTCGATCCGCAACGAAAAGGAGCGCCGTCAAGCCCGGCGTCGTGACGGCCGCATCACGATCACGGATGGCGGAACGTTTATCCCTGGCCCCTTTACCCTCCAGACTCGCGCTGAGATTTTCGAACGGCTCCGCGGCTTGGAGGAGGAGACCGGACAAAGCTTGATCACCGAGGAAGAAGTTGATCTCATCCACCAGCTTTGGTCCGAAGAGATCGCGGGCCACAGCAAGTCGAGGACCATGAGTGTCCGTGAAATCGTGAAGGACAAGTAGATGCCGCGTAATGTTGTAGTGCTTCTCGATAATCCAGATGGACGGACCATGATCAAGGATGCCTGCAAGGCCAATGGAATGCTCTTCGCCGAGTTTGAAGAGCTGGTGCAGGCTGAGGTTGAACAAACGGGTAAGCAGCGCCGCGCTGGCCTTTGGGATTCCTTCGACGATATCCTCGATCGCATTCAGGTGGATGAATAACAGCCCATGCATCTTTCACACATCACGTTGCGAGACTGGAAGGCCTACACTACGGCCAATTTTGATTTCCCGGCACCGGCAAGCGGTCGAAATATCATTCTAATTGGCGCGCCCAATGGTTACGGAAAGACAAGTCTTTTTGAGGCCATTGTGCTCGGAATGTTTGGGCGGGATGGCCTGCCGCTGATCGCCCGCTCACCGTTTTCGGGCACGGACAAGGAGCGCCTCGCCACCTCCTACAAAAACTTTCTGGAGAAGGCGCTCCATGGTGGTGCAACCGCGGCGGGGCGAACGTCGTGCTCGGTCAAACTGATCTTCACCGACGACAACGATGAGCCGCTTGAAATCCAGCGCATCTGGCATTTCAGCGACTCTGGCGCGTATCGCCCTCAAGATGAGGAAATCCACATCTATGAGGGCTCAACCCGTAAGGCCGTTGGCCCAGGGGCGTTGCAGGGAAACGACCGCGCAGATTGGTTTCGCGAGTACATTGCAGAAAATCTTCTGCCCTTCACACTGGCGCACTTCTTCATGTTCGATGGCGAACAGGTGAGCGTGCTTGCAGAGCGGGAGATGTCGGCGCAGGTTCGCGCTGGCATCGAAGGACTGCTTGGTATTCCAGTTCTGAAACAACTTGCAAAGGACTTGCGCTCCTATGCAGAAGTTCGGCGCAAGGAGTCCCCGAACGTTTCCGACAAGACTATCGAAAAGCTGGAACTCGAGCGACACACGCTCACCTTCGAGTATGACAAGAAGTCAACTCGTCTGGCCGAAATCGAACCCAGTCGAGCCGCTCTAAAGGAAGAGCAAGAACATCTGATCCGCGAACTGGCCAGCTTTGGCGCTGGTTCGCAGGCCCTACTTCAAGAGCAATTCGAGCAAATCAAGAACTATGAGCGCGCTATTGAAGACGGAAATGCACAGCTCGAAGATCTGATGATGAAAGACCTTGCGCTGGCGCTGTGCGGCCTACCGCTTCGAAAGAGCGTCAAGGCCCGGCTTCTAAGCGAGGGCGTGCTCGAGCGCTGGGAGAATGGGAAAAGCCAGGGAGACAGCAATCTGGAGCGCTTCCTTGCCTCGGTCGATGCCGGCATGCAGGAGCTTGATCCGGCGCTCACGGGTGGCCAGCGAGAAGGCGTTTTGAACAGCGCTCGCAGTGCTTGGGAGAAGCTCTGGTATCCGCCTCCCGACAACTGTGCAGAGGTCTATCTGCACCCATACCTGAATGAGCTGGAACGCTCCAAAGTGATCGATCGGCTCGAAGAGCTGGATGAGTTGGGTGCGCCGGCGATTGTCGAACTGTTGGCCAGCATTGCAGCCAACGAAGAGGCGCTTAAGCGCCTGCAAGATGAAGTCACGCGCACCGAAGCCGTAGCACCACATGTGGATACGAAGCGCGAGCGCCTATCCCATGTCGGCAGCGAACTTCAGAGGTTTGATCAGGAGATCGGGGCGCTGCGGCGTGAGATGGCCTCGCTGGAAAGCCAAATTGGCCAGAAGAATACGGATCTGACGAAGCTCTCCGGACAGCTTGACCAAGCTGCCCCGTCCGCCCGGCGCGCCGCGCGTGCGAACAAGGTCGCGATGATGGTCGACCAGATCGTTGCAAAAGCAGTGCCAAGCTAGATTGACGCAATAGCGGCGGCCATGACGACGGCGCACCGCTCCATGGCACACAAGAAAGACCTGGTGGAGCGTATTGCGATTGATGAGAATTGCGACGTGAAGCTCCTTAACGCCGCTGGCGTTGACTTGCGTGGCTATGACCTCTCGGCTGGGGAGAAGCAGATCTTCACGCAAGCCTTGATCTCTGCCGTGTCGTCGGTTTCGGGCCGTGGCTTTCCAATGGTTGTCGATACGCCGCTCGGACGTCTTGATATCGAGCACCGCAAGGGTGTGCTGAATCATCTCGTGCAGCGCGAACATCAGGTTATCTTGCTCTCCACAAACACCGAAGTCGTGGGAGAGTATCTTCGGGAAATTGCGCCGCACGTGCAGAAAAAGTATCTGGTCCACTTTGAGCGGGTTGGTGATATCGGTCAGTCCACGGTTCGTCCCGGATACTTTGAAGAGACGGGAGGACAGGCATGAGCATTTCCCTCGTTGAAGTCGCGGGCGCCAACTTACGCACAGATTACGACAGCGACAAGCTCAACACAGATTTCATGGGGCGGCTTGGGATGCGCAAACGCTATCTCCCCGCCCGCTTAGCAATCTCGCGTTCCCTCGCGATGAGCGCTCCAATTTCCCTTTCAGCTGATGAGCTGGAGCCGGGAAAAGTGATCAAGGGCGACACGCTTTTCGGCACTGGCACAGCGCTTTCCGTATGGCTGGCGCTGATCGTGGAGCGTGCCGGGGAGCCGGACGTCGATATCAAAAGACTTGTCACGCTGGTCGGTGCCCATTGGCGGCGTGGTCTGGCAAAGCTGGACGACGAGTGGGAACAGGCTGGAGCCGATCTCGGACAATTTATTCGGCGTCTTGTAGACGTGGCTGAACTTCCCTCAGCGGGAGGCCGTTTGCCGACGTCCGGCGGCGCGGGCGCATCCGGTGCCACCTTCTCCAGCGGCGAGATCAAGGTTCCCCTCGGCGAGATCGGGGAGGATGTCGCCACCAAGGAAAAGGTCTTTTGGAGCCTGAATGGTAAGGGTGGCGCGCCCCATACGGCAATCATGGGCGGTAGCGGCTCGGGCAAGACGGTCATGGCAGCCGCCATGCTGCGTTCCATTCGTGAGCAGGCTCAGGTGCCGCTGCTGGCCTTTGATTTCAAGGGGGACCTCGCAGGCTTTACTGGCACGAAGGGTCAAACCGCGCTCGGTGAAGCCTTTGAGGCGCAAGTCATCGAGCCTCCACGAATGCCAATCCCGCTGGACGTTCTTGCGCTCTCACAGAAGGACCAATTCGGGATTGACGAGGCGGCGATGCGATTCCGTGAGTCCTTCTCGCGGCTAAAGGGCTCAAAGCTTGGAAGCATCCAGCGCAACTACGTTCATGAAGCAGCCAGTCGAGCGCTTTCCTCCGAGGAACCCTGTGAGCTACGGCACATCCGCGACCGCTTGCACGAGGTCTATCAGGAGCACGAAGCCAAGGAAGACGGCGCCGTCTCAAGCATGGAAGAGTTGTGCCGTTTCCCACTGTTCGAGCCAAAGTTCTCTCCTGCGGACTTCTTCCAGAAGAGCTGGATCATCAAGCTGCCGCCAAACGTACCCGAAGATAGCCGTACGATTGTCGTCAACCTACTGCTGGATGCGCTCGATCAGTACCTGAACGGCCTTGTGGATGCCGAGACGAGCCGAGATGGCGCGCGCGGCCTTCGCATCCTGTGCATGGTCGATGAAGCGCACCAGATCCTTGGGACCAAGCTGCCCTCGCTATCTCGTCTGATCCGCATGAGCCGTTCCAAAGGCGGCGTTGTTATGCTGGTCTCTCAATCTCCCGATGACTTTTCCGGCGAAGACGATGAGTTCCTGGACAACATGGGCTTGGTCGCAGCGTTCGCGACCAACGCTAAACCAGGGGCCGCCGCGCGCGTCCTCGGAAAGGGCGCCAACCTCACAAACCTTCAGACAGGCCAATGCTTCGTGCGGTTCGACAAGACCACAAAGAAGATTAGGGCTTGGTAATGCTCTCGCCGCCTTTTTTCCCTTAAGCGTCTATGCGAAGAGCCTGCCATTTGATGTGAGGCCGTCCGAGTAGATCAGTCTGGGTTTCAAGTTCCTGAACTTGCAAGCCAAGTTCGGATGCCGTCTCTTTGAACTCGTCGAGAGATACTTTGTATATTCCGCGATCTGGCTCCTGGGGCCCGAGGCGTAGAGTTAGGTAGAGCATACCGTCGCTCTTGAGCAAATCCATAATGGATTGCAACGCTTGCCGCCGATCAACTGGTCGAACGTGCATCCATACGGCGCTGACCACAATAAGGTCAAAGGTCTCGCCGCTGGCATGTAGCGTTGAAAGATCAGGCAGGTGATCGTCACGCCAGTCGATTGCGCGTTTCGCATGATGGCGGGCACTGATTTCAGCTGATCGTGGGCAGTGATTTCACGGGAAGGCGGGCACCTGTTTCACGGCATCGCGGGCAGTGATTTCACGCGATCATGGGCAGGACTGGCCAAAGAANGCGAGCGTTCGATTGCCGCGTCGCTGGGACTTGGGAAAGGAAGTGTGGGGACCTACCTGCGCCGCGCGCGCGACGCTGGTTTGGCGTGGCCATTGCCGGAAGGTCTGGATGACGACAGCCTTGAGCTGTTGTTATTTCCAAATGCATCGGATGTATCCGATCCGGACCGTCCGGTTCCGGATTGGGCGGCGGTGGACAAAGAGCTGCGTCGGCGCAGCGTGACCCGCATGTTGCTGTGGCAGGAATATCGTGCGCAGCACCCCAACGGGTTTGGTTACACTTGGTTTTGCACCCATTTTGAGGCGTGGAAGGGCCGCGTCCGGCCAAGCATGCGGCAAACACATGTCGGCGGCGAGAAGGTATTTATCGATTTTGCGGGTGACACGATCGACATTGTCGATCCGGCTACGGGGGAGATCAGCGAGGCCAAGCTGTTTGTCGCGGCGATGGGTGCCTCGAGCTATACTTATGCTGTGGCTGTCGCCAGCGAAGGCCTTGAGGACTGGATTGCAGCCCATGTCGGAATGTTCGCCTATCTGGGTGGCGTGCCGCAGATCGTCGTGCCCGACAATCTCAAGTCTGCCGTGATCAAGGCAGACCGGTATGATCCCGGCTTGAACCGGACCTATGCTGAAATGGCGGAACATTACGGCACGGCCATCCTGCCGGCGCGCGTGCGCAAACCCAAAGATAAAGCCAAGGTCGAGGTGGCCGTTCAGGTTGCCCAACGCTGGATCCTCGCACGGCTGCGCAATCACAGGTTCTTCTCGCTGGC